>NZ_MAQZ01000061.1:0-111000 GCF_001756285.1 Frankia sp. CgMI4 | reverse complement strand
GGCAGAACATCACCCACCACGACCATCAGGCCACACCCAGCCCCGAAGGCCGTCACCCCAAAAGATCAACAACGGGACTTCCGAATACGTACGGCCAGTCTGCCGATGAGACCCTCATGGACGCTATACCGGCAGAATTTCCCGGACCCTCCCTCGTGCGACAACTAGTCAATCCGGATTCGTAACAATCGCGCCGTTTCCGATCTAGCTTCGCTGCGCGTCCGACTGGCCGCGACGTCGACCGTTCTCGCCGTACCCGCCCGGAACCTTGAGGACTTCGGGCGGAGGTACGGCGTTGTCCAGTTGCAGGATGCTTACAACCGGTGAAGACTCTCGAAAGTGTGGGACGGCTGATCTCGAATCGTTGCGACCAGGGATATTGTCATGGTCGGAGGTCCATGAAGTCGGCCATCTCGCTAAGGCCACTACTCTTTGCGGTGCGGACGCCGGTAGCATCCAACAATGTGCCGACCAATGAATGCGCCGTCCGTTGATTTCTCAGCCATTCGGGAGCAGACTTTCGGATGCTCACCAGAGTTCTCGTTGCACMMGGGTAATTATGCRTAGAGACCTGCGCTTCGGCCACGGTCAGTAGATGGCGAGACCACCTACCCGAAGACATCTTCTTCGATGGTCGGACGGACCGAGCCAGGTGGAGTGCTAGAGACGGATCGCCACCTATAAGAGTGTTTTCAACGGATGCCGTCTCGACCACAGTCGGCCCGAAAGAGATCCATGCATGCGGCCCGTAATCTATCCTGTCGGTCTCGACCCGAACAGCCGCCATGCGAGCAAGTTGGATCAGTTCGTGCGATGTATCAGGCCGGTTATTTCGGGATGCCGCGCTACTACCTCGAAGAAGCAATGTTCCCCACACCGAGAGATGCTGAGGTGTGGCCTTGGTCATCGAAGGTTCGATGTTTTCGGCAGCGCGTACCGCGATTTCTTCCGCTTCATCGAAGCGCCTTTGTCTTAGTAGATACCATGACAGCACGCCGGTGGYGGTCGCATCTAGGATTTCGCTACCCGCACGGGATGACGTCTCCTTTGCCTTCATCACAGACCAATAGCCGAGGTCTTCGTGTCGAAGGTAGATGAGTACGGCCCCTGCAAGGCGGTACGCCTGAGCCAGATAGCGCAATGCGGTTAGTTCATCGTCGCCGTCATAGTGCGACACTGCTACTTGTGCCGCATCGAGTATCCCKGGCAGCTCTGTAGCGGCGAGCTGATAGCGAGAACTGTTGTAAGCGCGCCCCGCCCGAGCCAAGGTTTTGCCAATTTCGTCTAGCGCGGGTGGTTCGCTGGCGGGGGCAGAATTCAGGCTATCCGACGAAGGCATTAGCGTCTTCCGCAGTGCCCAGAGACTAGGTTCCTGAAGAGAGTCCCGCGGCGCCACAGATTCGCCGTTATCGAAAAGCTCAGAGGTCTTAACGTTCAGACCACGGGCCAACGCATGAAGCGTTTCTATTCGAGCCCCCGCCCGTCGATTCTGCTCTAGCTTTCTGATTACGGCGACGCTGACACCAGAGCGTGCGGCTAGCTCTTCCTGTGAGAGAGAGCGCCTACGCCGTATCTGGGCAATCCTGTCACCAGGCATTATGTCGGGCATGCCGTCACCTCCGATGCGGAGCGTAGCAGAGGCCCGCAAGAATTCCCACCGACTGCTCAGGACGTCCCGCAAGTTCGTAGGCCCGGGATTGACTTTCTGAGGCCCGAAATCGGCCAGACCCCATGACGACTTTCGGAGCCGCGCGAGAGACACGACACATGGCCCCCGGCTCCCGTCATGCTGACGGGCTAGATCCACTGGAGGCTGACTCCCGGTGCTCCGCGCGTAGGGGACCGCCCGGCGGTAGATCAAATAGAGCAATCAGCTACTTCAGTTGCGGGCTTGCCGGCCCCGTTGGGCCCGACGAATCCGGCGACGACCCCCTCGGGAATCGTGAGGTCGAGACCGGTGACGACGGTCCGGCGCCCGTAACGCTTGGTCAGACCCTGGACGTCGACGGCGGCCGGCCGGTCTGTCTCAGGTACCGGCCGGGTGGTGCCGGGCCGGGTGGCGCCGGGTGATGGCGAACCGGGCCCGCCAGTGGTTGTCATCATGGGAATCAGACTGGTGTGGCCGCCCCCTCACGTCGTCCGTCCAGCGGCGGCATCGTCGTACGCAATGTGACGCAGCACCGGGTACGCCCAGCCGGCTCAGACGAGGCCGGCCTGGTGGGCCAGGACGGCGAGCTGGGCCCGGTCCCGCGCCGCCAGTTTCACCATCACCCGGCTCACGTGGGTGCGGGCCGTCGCCGGACTGATCACCAGTCGGGCGGCGATCTCGTCGTTGGACAGCCCGTGGCCGACGAGGCTCATCACCTCGCGTTCCCGCACGGTCAGCCCGCGCAGGTCCGGGGCGGCGACGGCGGCTGGCCGGCGGGCGAAGGTCTCGATGACGAGTCGGGTCACCGTCGGGGAGAGCAGAGACTCGCCCGCGGCGACGACCCGGATCGCTCGCAGCAGGTCGGCGGCCTCGGTGTCCTTGAGCACGAAGCCCGAGGCGCCGCCCCGCAACGCCTCGAAGACGTATTCGTCCAGCTCAAAGGTGGTGACCATGACGACCCGGGTAGCGGCCAGGTCGGGATCCTCGACGATCGTCCGCAGCGCCGCCAGCCCGTCGAGGACCGGCATGCGGATGTCGAGCAGCACGACGTCGGGTCGGGTGGCGCGGACGAGTTCGACCGCGGCCCGACCGTCCTCGGCCTCGCCGACGAGCTCCAGATCGTCCTCGGTCTCGATGAGTACCCGCAGCCCGAGCCGCACCAGCGGCTGGTCGTCGGCCACCGCCACCCGGATCACGAGCGGGTCACCCAGCTGGGGAACGTCCGGCCGCCGCCGGTATGCACCGGAAGCTCGGCCCGGACCTGCCAACCGCCGGCCCGGACCGGTCCGGCGGTGAGGCTTCCGCCGAGCTCCGCGGCCGTGCCCGGCTGGTCGGTGACGTCGACGACGAGCCGGCCGTCGATGATCCCCATGGTGACGCGCACCCGTACTCCGTTCGGCTCCCCGTGCCGGAGCACGTTGGTCAGCGACTCCTGAATGATGCGGTAGGCCGCCAGATCGAGGTCCGCCGGCAGGCCCGTGAGATCCTGGGAGTCTCCCTGCGTGACGAGCTCGACGGGCACCCCGCAGAGCCGGACCTCGCGCAGCAGGCTCGGGAGTCGGCCGAGTCCCGTCAACGGGGTCCTGGGCGGCTCGTCAGGCGCCTCGCGGGCCCTGCCGGTCCCCCCTCCCGGGTATCCGTCGAGGACGCGGCGGCGGCGCTGGTGGTGGCGGCGCTGGCGGCGGCGGTGACGGAGTCCGCGGCCGCCGCCGGGTCCGCCCGCCGGCCGGCCCGGGTGAGCGCCAGGGTGGCCCGCAGCTCGTCCAGCGCGTCGACGCTCGTCCGGCGGATGGCCTCCAGGGCCACCTGGGCCTGCTCGGGACGCCGGTCCAGCACATGCAGCGCCACCGCGGCCTGTAGGGAGATAATGGACCGGCTGTGGCCCACGACGTCGTGGACCTCGCGAGCCATCCGCAGCCGTTCCTGTTCGATCCGGCGGCGGGTCGCCTCCTCCTTGGCCTGCGCAGAGGCGATGCGGTTGAGTCTGATCAGGGCGCCCACGAAGGCGGGGACGGTGCAGGACGCGACCGTCCCGATCATCGTGATGCCGAACTTCCAGCCGCCGTCGGCATATCCCCGCAGTAGCGCGACGACCGAGCCGAGGAAGATCAGCAGAACGCAGACCCCCACGGCTCGGCTCGTCGTCCGCTGGTCGTGGCGCAGCCCGACCGCGAGCCYGGACACGATCACGGGAAAGAAGGCGGGGCCGTGCGGGTAGCCGGTGCCGAGGTAGCCGCCGAGGAGCAGGCTCGTGGCCATCAGCATGGCCAACGGAGCCCGGCGGCGCAGGGGGATGGCGGCGGCCAGCAGGGCGAGCAGCACGTAGGCGAAGGCATCCAACGGCCGGGAGGGGGGCACCTGGTCGGCACCAACCTCCCCGGAACCGCGGAGCAACGCCGCCGCGGTGAACGCGGTGAACAGGAGGTCACCGATCACCGGGAAGATGCCGCGCCTGGCCTCTACCATCTCTCCGACGGTAGCGAGCCGCCGTCGTGCCGACATCCGCCACTGGACGTATCCGGCGTACGGGCCGGGACGCAGCCGGGAGCCGGGACGCAGCCGGGAGGAGGAAGCGCCCGGCCGGTGGTCGACCGGTTTCGACGTGTCCTTGCGATGCCCTTGTTACGGATTGTCTCCTTGTTACGGTTACGCTGCGGCCTGAGGGTGGCCGTCGCGGCCCGAGGGCTCACGACGGCCGGTGGCGGGGAGGTGCCAGGAGGATGATCCTCGCGATCGAAGGCGTTGACGGCGCGGGCAAGAACACGCTGACCGGGCGGCTGGTCGCCCGCCTCACCGCCGCCGGCCGCAGCGTCGCGACGCTCGCCTATCCCCGCTATGCGACCGAGCCCCTCGGCCCGGCGGTGCGTGGCCTGCTGGCCGGCGATCCGCGGCTTGCGCCGCTCGCGGCCTCCCCCCGGGCGAGCGCGATGATGTTCGCGCTCGACCGGGCCAACTCCCGTCCCGAACTCGACGCTCTCGTCCGTACGCACGATCTGATGATCATCGATCGTTACGTGGCGTCGAACGCGGCGTACGGCGCGGCGCGGCTGCCGGCCACCGAGCGGGAGAGCTTTCCCGCCTGGATCGCCGAGCTGGAACTCGGCGCGCTCGCGCTGCCGGTGCCCGATCTCCAGGTCCTGCTGCGGATCCCGGTGGGGACGGCGCGGGCGGGTACGCTCGCCCGCGCCGGGGCCGACCGGGGGCGGGCGCTGGACACCTTCGAATCCGACGACGGGCTGCAGGAGCGGTGCGCGCGGATGTACGAGGAGCTGGCGGCCCGGAGTTGGGTCTCCCCGTGGCTGGTGGTGGACCGGGAGACTGGTGTCGACACGATCTGCGAACACCTCGCCACCCGGTAGGGACGCTACGGACAGTGAGACCATCCCGGGTTTTCCGGGTTTTCCGGGTTATGCAGGTTATGCAGGTTATGCGTTAGGCCGAGGCCAGCGCCTTGGCTCGCCGGGTGGCACGTTCCGTGGTCCGCGCCAGCTTCGCTTCCTGCTGCGTCGCGAGGGCGTCGAGCCCGGTGACGAAGGCGGAGACCTCCTCGCGGGCCTTCTCAGCCTCGCCATTCAGGCCCTCCAGGTCGAAGAACCGCCAGTGACGCAGGACCGGCAACACCACGTCGTCGTGGTGGATGCGCAGGTTGTAGATGCCGGCCCGGGCGATCTGGATCGCCTTGCGGCCGAAGTCACGGATGCCGGTGCCGGGCATCTGGAAGTTGACGAGCTCGTCGCGGATGGCCACCACAGTACGCGAGGGGTCGAGCTCCAGCGCCCCCGCGATCACGTTMCGATAGAAGATCATGTGCAGGTTCTCGTCCGTCGCCACCCGCGTGAGCAGCTTCTCGGCGATCGGTTCCCCGCAGAAACGGCCGGTGTTGCGGTGGCTCACCCGGGTCGCCAGTTCCTGGAAGGAGACGTACACCGTTGCCTCCAGCGGGGACTTGTTCCGGCTGTCGTAGCCCTTGCCCATCTGGTACATGCGGTTGCGTTCGAGGGCGATCGGGTCCACCGCCCGGGTGACCAGGAGGTAGTCGCGCATTGCTATGGAGTGGCGCCCCTCTTCGGCGGTCCACCGGTGCACCCAGCTTCCCCAGGCGCCGTCCTGGCCGAACGCGTCCGCGATCTCTCGGTGGTAGCTGGGCAGGTTGTCCTMGGTCAGCAGGTTGACCTCGAACGCGATCTGCGCGATCTGCGAAAGCTTCGACTRCCCGGGCTCCCAGGGGAGGCTGTCGAAGTCGCKGCCCTCGCCCCAGGGTACGTACTCGTGCGGCATCCATTCGGCAGCGACGCCGAGATGCCGGTTCAGGTTGGCCTCGGCGACGGGCTCCAGATCGCGTATCAGGTCGATGTCCGTGAGTGATTTCATTGGGGAACTGTTCCAGAGGGATCATGTGTTAACCATGTCCCGCGGGTGTGGATTACCGAGCGTGGAACTGTTCCGCCGAGGCAGTCCCGCTGCGGGACCGGGCCTCCTCGCCAGGCCCGGCGAGGAGGCCCGGGCGGACAGTCCCGGCGCGCCCGGTCGGCATCCGGCTCACACCGAACTCTCATGATGCTCGGATGAACTCGATGCGGACGATGCCGGCATCGCCGTTCGCATCGCCGTCCACCCGCCGCATCGAGGTCGCGTCCAGGGAGCCGGACATGTCCACTGCCCCGCGTGTGCTGGTCGTCGACGATGAGCCGAACATCGTCGATCTGCTGCGGATGGCGTTACGTTTCCATGGTTTCGACGTCCTGACCGCGACCACCGGTCGGGCGGCGCTTGAGTTGGCCGTCGCGGCCCGGCCGGATCTGATGATCCTTGATGTGATGCTGCCCGACATCGACGGCTTCGAGATCTGCCGGAGGTTGCGCGCGGACGGGCACCCGGTACCCGTCGTCTACCTGAGCGCGCGCAACGCTCACCGGGACAAGATCGCCGGCCTCACCTACGGCGGCGACGACTACGTCACCAAGCCGTTTGCCGTCGACGAGCTCCTCGCCCGGGTCCGGGCCGTGCTGCGCCGGACGTCACCTCCGCCGGCCGAACCGGCACCCGCGCCGCCGTCCCCGCTGCGGTTCGCCGACGTGGAACTTGACCCGGACGCCCATCTCGTCCGCCGCGCCGGGGAGCCGATCGACCTGTCGCCGACGGAGTTCTCCCTGCTGCGGTACTTCCTGACCAACCCTAACCGGGTGCTGTCCAGGACCCAGATCCTCGACGCGGTGTGGAGCTACGACTACGGGGGCGAGTCGACCATCGTGGACCAGTACGTCAGCTACCTGCGGCGCAAGCTCGGCCGGCACGGCCCGTCCCTCATCCACACCCAGCACGGTTTTGGCTACGTGYTGCGCCTTCCGGTGGYGGGGTCCAACCGGTGACGCTCCGCCTGAAGCTGATGTCCGGCCTGATCGCGCTGACCGCACTGGGACTGGTCATCGTGGGTGGGGCGAGCGTGTTCGCGCTGCGTGCCTACCTGGACGACCGGATCGACCAGCAGCTCACCCGCGCGCGGGTGCTGGGCGGCCTGCCGGCCGCTGTCTATCTGTCCCGGTGGGAGGCGCTGGGCCGGGCCGGGGTGGAGCGGGCCGTGGCRCCGACCGACTACCTGGTGGAGATCCGGCGGACGGACGGGACGGTGCTGCGCATCGCGGGTTCGGTGACTCCCACGCCGCCGGCCACGCCCCTGCTGGACGCCGCCGGGGACCGGGGTGCCACACCGTTCACCGTCATCGCCGACCGGGAGCGGTACCGAGCGGTCGTCCGGGACAGTCCGCGCGGGCCGCGGGTCCTCGTCGCGCTGTCGCTGAAGCCGGTCACGGAGACGGTCCACCGACTGGTGATGATCGAAGTTGCGGTGGGTCTCACGGTGCTTGCCGCGATCGCCGTRCTCGCCTGGGTGTGGCTGACCCGTGGCCTGCGCCCACTGCGTCAGATGATCTCCACCGCGTCGGCGATCGCCGGGGGGGATCTCGACCGGCGGGTGCCGGCGGGGTCGGCCCGTTCGGAGACCGGTCAGCTCGCCACGGCCCTCAACACGATGCTCGGCCAGATCCAGGCCGCGTTCGCCGCCCGGGTCACATCCCAGGAGCAGCTCCGCCGCTTCGCCGCCGACGCCTCCCACGAGCTGCGGACGCCGTTGACCTCGATCCGCGGCTACGCCGATCTGCTGCGCGGCGGAATGGTGACGGCGGTCGACGCGGATGACGCGCTACGCCGGGTCCAGGAGGAGGCCGCCCGAATGAGCACCCTTGTCGACGACCTGCTGTACCTGGCCCACCTCGACGAGCAGCGACCGATGCGGCGGGCCGGGATCGACCTCGCCGGGCTCGTCCGCGACGCCGTCGCCGACCTGCGGGTCGCGGCCCCCGAGCGCCCGGTGAGCGCCGAGCTCCCGGCGAGCTGCGTCGTCCTCGGCGACGAGAACGCGCTGCGCCAGCTCGCCGGCAACCTCCTGACCAACGCCCGCGTCCACACCCCGCCCGAGACGCCGATCGAGGTGTGGCTGCAGGCGCTGCCAGCGGACGCCGCGCCGACCGGCCCCGCCGGCCCCGGGACCCCCGGGGGCGCGGAGCTTCACGTCATCGACCACGGGCCGGGCATGCCACCGGAGGTCGCCGAGCACGTGTTCGACCGCTTCTACCGGGCCGCGGACAGCCGGGCCCGGGGGCATGGTGGCAACGGATTGGGGCTGTCCATCGTCGCGGCGACCGCCGCCGCCCACGGCGGCCGGGTCGAGGTGTCCAGTGCCGTCGGCGCCGGCACGGTCTTCCGGTTCCTGCTGCCGGTGCCGGTGCCGGAGGCGGCATCGTGGAGCCGGTAACGGACATCATCTTCGTGTGCCGTAGTACTACAGTCGTAGTGATCTCTATGTGGTCTCTTTCCGGCGAATCGGTCTTCAGCACTGATACGGCCAGGGAGCAGGCCCGCGCCTATCTGGAGGGCATGCTGTCGCGTACAGAGCGTACAGTCAGGGTGCCGGCAGGTTGTGGTTCCCGGCGACGGGCCTGCGACTTCCGTCGTTGCCCGGCGCCGGTGCGCCGTATAGCGCGGCGAGCGCGCCCACGGCGCGCGTCACCGCCTCGCGTAGCTCCGGGGGGTGGAGCACCTCCAGATCCGGGCCGAGTACGAGCAGCTCGCGCTCGGCGTGCCGGACGGACTCGATCGGCACGACCGCGCGTACCCAGCCGTCCTCCTCCGGTGCGCTCGCCGTCTCCCGGACGGCGCGGGCGACCGCCGGGGGTAGCCGGAAGGGGGCCATCGTCACGCCGGTCGGGGAAAGCCGCACGGTCGCCCGCGTCCGGTAGACCTCGGATTCGTAGCGGGCCGTCCAGCCGGCCCAGTAGGCGCCGAGGTCGAAGCTATGCGGCCGTTCGAACGTCTCGGTGGTCGTCTCAAGGCTGAGGATCTTCGCGACCCGGTACACCCGGGGCAGAGTGGCCGGCCCGCCCGCCGGTTCCGTGCCTCCGCTGCCGTCCGCACTCTCGGTGGCGCCTGCGGCTCGGGTGCCGTCAGGGTCTCGGGTGCTGCCAGCGTCCTCGGCCAGGCCTACGCCCTGGGTGCCGTGTGCGACGTTGGCGACCAGGTACCAGGTGCCGCCTTTGAGGACCACGCCGAGCGGTTCGAGGTGGCGGATGATCTCGCGGGGGGCCCGCCAACGCCGGTAGGTGACCCGGACGCGGCGCTGCTCCCACACCGCCGCTGCCACCTCGGTCAGCAGCGGCGTGTCCTCGGTGGCCCGGAACCAGCCGGGCGCGTCGAGATGGAAGCGCTCCCGCACCCGGCCGGCCCGTTCGCGCAGCTGCTCGGGCAGCGCCGCCATCAGCTTCAGTTCCGCCGCCGCGAGCATCGTGCCGAGCCCCAGCTCGCCGGCGGCCGCCGGCATGCCGGCGAGGAACAGGGAGTCGGCCTCGCCGGAGGTCAACCCGGTCAGCCGGGTGCGGAAGCCGTCGAGCAGCCGGTACCCGCCGGTGGCACCGCGGTCTGCCAGCACCGGAACCCCGGCCTCGGCGAGGGACTCCAGATCCCGGTAGACCGTCCGCACGGAGACCTCGAGCTCGTCGGCGATCTCACGCGCCGTGAGCCGCCCACGGGTCTGCAACAGCAGCAGGACGGAGAGGAGCCGGCTGGCACGCATGCCCGATTCTCCCCGGGCCATACCTGCCAGGAGAAGTCAGGTATGGCTTCGAGGATGGGATCCGACGCATCGACACCGGAACGCGAAGGAGATCGCCATGGCGGGAACGGACCCGGCTCGGGAGACGGGTGTGGACAGGACCGGGGACACGGCCGCTACCGGTGCGGCGGCTGGGTCCGCAAGTGCTGGCTTCGCGAGTGACGCGGCGGTGACCTGGGCCGGACTGATGCTCGACTGTCCGGACGCGAAGGAGCTCGCGACCTTCTACGGCACGTTGACCGGCTGGGGCRTCGCCGGCGCCGACGACGAGGGGGCCTGGGCATACCTCACCCCACCGGGGACCGAGATCATGATCGGTTTCCAGCGGGTGGCGGGCTACCAGCCGCCGCGCTGGCCGGACCAGGACGCCCCGCAGCAGTTCCACCTGGATTTCCGGGTCGCCGGCCTGACGGCCGCCATCGCCCTGGCGGAAGGCCTCGGGGCGAGGCAGGCCGAGTTCCAGCCGGGCGGGGACCGGTGGCGGGTGCTTCTCGACCCGGTCGGTCACCCGTTCTGCCTCTGCCCGCCGGCCGCCGCAGGCTGACCGCCTAGCCGCCCGTGCTGGTCAGGGCGGGTTGTACAGGTTGTAGACGCGGCGGGCGTTGTCCGCGCAGATGAGCCGGGCGACCCGCTTGGCGTCCGCCGCGGTCCAGGCGTCGTCGGCGACGCCCGCCGCGAGGAACGCCGACAGCCCACGCCGGAACAGGACGGCCCCGAGCAGGTACAGCTCGCCGAGCGCGAAGGCGTCGGTGGAGAAGAGGAACTTGCCGAACGGGGCGAGTTCGAGTGCCTGCGCGAGCAGGCCGGCCGAGCCGCGGCCGCARTTGTGGATGGCGAGCCCGAGGTCAAGGTAGATGTTCGGGAACACCTGGGCCAGGTAGCCAGCCTCCCGGTGGAACGGGTAGCAATGCAGCAGCAGCACACTGACCTCGGTCGGTGCTATCGCCCGCAGCAGGCCGGTGAGTAGCAGTGGGTTGCCCCGGCGCAGGTCGATGTCGCTGTCCCCGTATCCGACGTGGATCTGGATGGGGAGCCGCGCGTCGACCCCGCACCAGATGAGGAAGGCATGCAGGGTGGGGTCGGTCAGCCGGATCGGGGCGCCGGCGCGGATCTCGTGGATCCAGCCGCGAGCGGCGGCGGCGACCTCGCGGTCGGTCGGTCGCTGTGCGGGCAGCTCCAGGCCGCCGCGGTAGGCCGCGACCGACTTCACCGCGACCATGGTGGGGCGGGTGGACTCGAGCCGGGCCCGCACGGTGTCGGCGAGGTGGGTCATGCCGATCTGCCCGGTGATGACGTCGACCGCGGCCTGCTCGGCGACCCGCTCCAACCGCACCACGTCCACGCCGCGTCCGCCGGCGAGCTCGGCCAGCTCCGCGGCGCTGGTCAGCGGCTCCGGTTGGAATCCGGCGTCAACGCAGAACGTGGTGATCCCGCAGGCACGCAGCAGCCGCCGGTGCACCTCGGCGTGGCCAAGCTCCGCCCGGCGTTCGAGGTAGTCTTCCGGCGCGGCATGCGCCGGCAGGTCGAGCACCGGCRCGCACCAGCGCCGCAGGGCGAAGCCGATCTGGCTGTCGAACAGCGTCGTCCCCGGTGGTCCGGGGTGTTCCGCCTCAGTGATCATGCTTTCGAATTCCGGGCGAGTCAGATCGCGGCCGACCAGACCATGGCAGTGATGGTCGACGAGCTCGTGATCTACGAACGGTTCCACCGGGCGGCCCACCCATCGATGATCCCCCCTGGAAGGTGGGGTCATGCCTGACCGTACTGGACACACTCGGTCATCCCCAAGTCCACGGCGGCCCTGTGGATAACTTGTGGATTACTCCTGGCTTCCTGGGGACAGTCGTTCCGAAAGTCGATGATGTTGCCGTGTTTTCATCTCTTCTTGCGTCGGCGGCAACTGTGGACAACGCTCGGAGCGCTTGTTATGAACAGCTGGCTTCTCCTTCGATCCGGCCGAATTTTGTCGCTCTCCGTAACATCGCGGGAGAGTGAGGCGCCGCCGTGCCGTGCGCCCCGCCCGGCGTCCGGCAGGCGTACGCGCGACCATGGGGACAGGGGAGACCCGTGGGGAAGGTGAGGATGAACGAGCCTGCGTTGGACGAGTTCGCCCCTCGGATCATCGCCGGAGAGGATCGTAGGCGTGATCGGCTCGCCTCGGCGGCCCGGCATGCGGCGACGAACCTGGAGGTACGCGGCGTCGTCTGTGTTGCGGTGACCTACGTCGACAACAGCGGCATCACTCGGATGAAGGGGGTGCCGATCGGCCGACTCGACGCGGCGGCGGTGTGGGGCGTCGGCGTGTCGCCGGTGTTCGACGTGTTCGGCGCCGATGACTCGATCACGACAGGGCGCTACGCCGGGGGTCCCGTCGGGGATCTGCGGCTGCATCCCGACCTGGACCGGCTGACACCCCTCGCCGCCCAGCCCGGCTGGGCCTGGGCCCCCGCCGACCGTCGCGACCAGGACGGCCGACCGCACCCGCAGGACGGCCGGGAACTCGTCCGCCTCCAGACGGCCCTGCTCGCCGAGCACGGCCTGACGGCGATGATGGCGTTCGAGGTCGAATGGGCCGTTTCCCCGGCCGGTTCCGACGAGTTCGCCCCGGCCGCTTCCGGGCCGGCGTACGGGATGATCAGGGTGGCCGAACTCGGTGACTACCTGCGGGATGTGGTCACCGCGCTCACCGAGGAGGGGCTGGTCGTCGAGCAGATCCATCCCGAGTACGCGGCCGGTCAGTTCGAGGTGTCCGTCGCCGCGCAGGATCCCCTCGGCGCCGCCGACACATGCGTGCTGGTCAAGGAGACGGTGCGCGGCGTCAGCAGGCGCCATGGCCTGCGCGTCTCGTTCGCCCCCAAGGTTCTCGTCGACAACGTGGGCAACGGCGGCCACGTGCATCTGAGCCTGTGGAGCGACGATCCCGACCGGCCGCCGGCCCCGCCCCGGCCCACGGCCTCGGGCGGAGGCCCGGGCGGGGCGAACTCCGGCGGCCCGTACCCGGACGGCCCGTACCCGGACGGCCCGTACCCAGGTGGCCTGGCCCGGACCGGTGGGGGCTCCGCCCGCCCGGGCCGGATCAACCTCATGGCGGGTGGCAACGGGCCGCTCGGACTGACCGCTGCCGGGGAGGCATTCGCCGCCGGGATCCTCGGCCGGCTGCCGGCGCTGATGGCTCTCGGCGCCCCGAGCGTCGCCTCCTACCTGCGACTGGTGCCATCGACGTGGGCGGGTGTCCACGCCTGCTGGGGTCGGGAGAACCGGGAGGCCGCATTGCGTATGATCCCCGGGCCGCCGGCCGCGGTCGGCCAGGCGGCGAACCTGGAGGTGAAATCCTTCGACCTCACCGCGAATCCTTACCTTCTGGTGGCCGGTCTGCTGGCCGCCGGGCAGGCGGGGCTAGCGGCGGCGGCCACGTTGCCGGAGCCGGTGGACGTTGACCCGGCCTCGCTCGACCCCGCCGAACGGGCCCGCCGCGGCATCCGGCGCCTGCCCACCAGCCTGGGCGAGGCGGTCGCCGCCTTCGAGGTCGACGAGGTGTTGCACCGCGCCCTGGGACGGGAGCTGCACGACACGGTCGCCGCCGTCCGGCGCGCGGAGATTGACCGGTTCGCCGAGGCCGCCCCGGCCGCCGTCGTCGCGGCGACCCGCTGGCGGTACTGACCTGCCGGCGGTGCTGACCGGGTATCAGCCCACCCGGCGCAGTCCGGCCGCGGCGGCGGCCCGCTCCAGGTCCTCGACGCCGAAGGCGTCGACCGGGCCAAGCGCGCCGGCGCGGGCGACGGTGCCCGCGGCGAGATGTCCCGCCATCCATGCCATGATCCGAGCGGTGAAGGCATAGGGGTCGCGACCTTCCAGCCGCACGGTGGCGAGTTCCCGGCCGGCGGCGTCCCGGGCGAGCGCGAACACCTGCGCCCCGGCGCGGGCCCGCGCCGCCCGGTCCGGTCCGCGGCCGGTCGTCCGCAGGGCGGACCGGGCGGCGGCGGCCAGCAGCGCCCGGCTCGGCGGGAAACGACGCAGCCCGGACAGGGGGAACGACAGTGCCTGCCCCACGCGGATGCCGCGGTCGACGCCGCCGATGTACGTCGCGACGTCGGTCAGCGCCGGTGCGAGCCGGGGCAGGGTGAACGGCTCCCCTCCCGACCACAGCACCGCCGGGTGTCCCCGCCTGCCGCCCGACCCGCCGGTGACCTTGCCGGACGACCGGAAGGACCGCACCTCGCGGGCGAGCGGGCGCTCGACCAGGACGCCGCCGCGCAGCACGATGACGGGCTCGGTCAGCGCGGCCAGCAGGGTCGCCCGCGTTCCGCTGCTCATCCCGAGAGCGCCCATGACGAGGTAGCCGACGTCGAGGCGGCGGGCTTCGCCGCCGGCCGCCTGCAGGGCCAGTGCTCCGGCGAGGTTGCCGGGGACGAAGTCGAAGCCGGCGCCGGGGATCAACGCCGCCCCGGACGCCGCCGCTCGCGGGCCGACCTCGGTGAAGACGTGCCGCAGGAACGCGCCCTCCCCGGAACAGTCCAGGTAGTGCGCGCCGACCGCGGCCGCCGCCGCCACGACCGGTCGCCCGAACCGGCGGAACGGGCCCACCGTGGAGACGAGCACGTCCCCGGTGCCGAGCCCGAGCAGGCGGGCCAGCGACGCGCCGTCGGCCGCGTCAACCACGTCGGCCGCGTCAACCACGTCGGCCGCGTCAACCACGTCGGCCGCGTCAGCCACGGTGGTCTCCAGGCCGTCGTAGGCGGCGGCGAGGGCACGGACCCTGGTCTCCGTGCGGCCGGCGAGGACAGGTCGGTGCCCGGCAGCCACGAGTTCCGCGGTCACCAGCCGGCCGGTGTAACCGGTCGCGCCGAACACTACGATACGGGCCGTCATGGGTCCCGACGTTATGCCCATCTGTCGAAGGTGGCCCTTGAGACGTTACTTTGGCACGTAGGGGCCTGCACACCCCACAATGATGCGCACCCGTCCGAGGAGGYGCGTGTGCGTAAGGTACTGGTTGCAAATCGTAGCGAGATCGCCGTCCGTGTTTTCCGAGCCGCTCAGGAACTGGGCCTGCGCACGGTGGCGGTCTACAYGCCCGAAGACGTTTCCGCGCTGCACCGGACAAAGGCGTCCGAGGCCTACGAGATCGGTGGCCCCGGGCACCCGGTGCGCGGATACCTGGACATCGATGCCCTGCTCACCGTGGCCAAGCAGGCGGAGGCCGACGCGCTGCACCCCGGCTACGGCTTCCTGTCGGAGTCGGCGGTGCTCGCCGATGCGTGCGCCACCGCCGGCGTCACCTTCGTCGGACCGCCCCCGGCGGTCCTGCGGCTGACCGGAGACAAGGTCGCCGCCCGGGACGCCGCGCTGGCCGCCGGGCTGCCGGTGCTGCGCGCCTCGGTGCCGCTGCCGGAGGGCGCCGGGGCGCTCGCCGCCGCCGAGGAGGTCGGCTTCCCGCTGTTCGTCAAGGCCTCCGCCGGTGGTGGGGGGCGCGGCCTGCGGCGGGTGGAACGCCCCGCCGACCTCGCCGACGCGGTGGCGAGCGCGTCCCGGGAGGCCGCCGCCGCCTTCGGGGACGGCACGATCTTCCTGGAGCAGGCGGTGGACCGGCCGCGCCACATCGAGGTCCAGATCCTGGCCGACGCCTACGGCAACATCATCCATCTGTACGAGCGGGACTGCTCGGTGCAGCGCCGGCACCAGAAGGTCGTGGAGATCGCCCCGGCGCCGCAGCTCGACGAGGCGGTCCGGGCGAGCATCTGCGCCGACGCGGTGCGGTTCGCCCGGCATGTCGGCTATGTCAATGCGGGCACGGTCGAGTTTCTTCTCGGCGCCGACGACCGGTACACGTTCATGGAGATGAATCCCCGGATCCAGGTCGAGCACACGGTCACCGAGGAGGTCACCGGGGTTGATCTGGTCGCGGCGCAGCTGCGGATCGCTGATGGGGAGAGCCTGGCCGGCCTCAACCTCACCCAGGAGCAGATCGTCCTGCGCAGCACCGCCATCCAGTGCCGGGTCACCACCGAGGATCCCTCGGATGGCTTCCGGCCCGACATCGGGACGATCAGCTTCTACCAGTCACCCGGCGGTCCGGGGGTGCGCCTCGACGGCGCCACGTACCCGGGGGCCGAAGTCAGCCCGTACTTCGACTCGTTGCTGGTGAAGCTGACGACCCGGGGTAACACGCTGGAGAAGGCGGCGCGGCGCGCCCGGCGGGCGCTGAACGAGTTCCGGGTCCGCGGGGTGCGCACGAACATCGACTTCCTGGTGCGGCTCCTCGCTGACCCCGGCTTCCTCGCCGGCGGGGTGAGCACGTCGTTCATCGATGAACGGCCGGAGCTGCTCGCTCCCGGCAAGGGGGCGGACCCGACCARCCGGCTGCTGGCTCGCCTCGCCGAGAGCACGGTGAACGGATTYCCGCGCCCGGCGGTCGCCCTGACCGACCCCCGGGAGTTGCTGCCGCCCGCGCCCGCGCAGGTGGCGGCGTCCGGCGGCACGGCGTCCGGCGGCACGCAGCCGCCGGCGGGATCCCGGCAGCTGCTGACGGAGCTCGGGCCGGCGGGCTGGGCGGCGTGGCTGCGCGCCCAGGAGGCGCTGGCCGTCACCGACACCACCCTGCGTGACGCCCACCAGTCGCTGCTGGCCACGAGGCTGCGCAGCTTCGACATCCTGGCGGCCGCCCCGTCGTACGCCGCGCTGACGCCGAACCTGCTGAGCCTGGAGGCCTGGGGCGGGGCGACCTACGATGTCGCGCTGCGCTTTCTCGCGGAGGATCCGTGGGAGCGGCTCGCCGCGCTGCGCCAGGCCGCGCCGAACATCTGCCTGCAGATGCTGCTGCGGGGGCGCAACGCGGTCGGGTACACCCCCTACCCGGACGACGTCGTCCGGGCGTTCGTCGCCGAGGCCGCGGCGACCGGCGTCGACATCTTCCGGATCTTCGATGCGCTGAACGACATCGAGCAGATGCGCCCGGCGATCGAGGCGGTGCTCGGTACCGGGGCGATCGCCGAAGGGACGCTCTGCTACACCGGTGACCTCTCCGACCCGGCGGAGCGGATCTACACCCTCGACTACTACCTGCGCCTCGCCGAAGAGCTCGTCGAGACGGGTGTGCATGTGCTTGCCGTGAAGGACATGGCGGGACTGCTGCGCCCGGCGGCGGYGGCCACGCTGGTGACGGCCCTGCGGGAGCGTTTCGACCGGCCCGTCCACCTGCATACCCACGACACCGCGGGCGGCCAGCTCGCCACCCTGCTCGCGGCGTCCGCGGCCGGGGTGGACGCGGTGGACGCCGCCGCCGCGCCGATGTCCGGCGGCACCAGCCAGGTCAACATGTCCGCGCTGGTGGCGGCGACCGACCACACTCCCCGGGCGACCGGCATCGCGCTGTCCGCGCTGTCCGCGATGGAGCCGTACTGGGAGGCTGTGCGCGACCTCTACGCCCCGTTCGAGGCGGGGCTGCGGGCCCCGACCGGGGCCGTGTACCGGCACGAGATTCCCGGCGGCCAGCTGACGAACCTGCGTCAGCAGGCGATCGCGCTGGGACTGGGGGACCGGTGGGCCGAGGTCACCGAGTGCTACGCGATCGCCAACGAGCTGCTCGRCAAGCCCATCAAGGTGACGCCGACCARCAAGGTCGTCGGTGACCTGGCTCTGTTCATCGCCGGCGGATCCGTCGACGTGGACCGGTTGCGTGCGCATCCCGAGGAGTTCGACCTGCCGGCCAGCGTGCTCGGCTACCTCGCGGGTGAACTCGGCACGCCGCCGGCAGGCTTCGCCGAACCGTTCCGGGAACGGGCGCTGGCCGGGCGCCGTCCGTCGCCGCCGTCCGTCGACCTCGACGCGGCGGACGCCGACGAGCTCTCCTTCCCGGGGGCCCGGCGGGTGGCCCTGTCCAGGCTGCTCTTCCCCGGCCCGTGGAAGGACTATCTGCGGGCGGTGGACGCCTACGGGGACTCCTCCGTGGTCCCGACCGACGGCTTTTTGTACGGGCTGCGGCCTGGCGTTCCGCTCACCGTCACCCTGGAGCCCGGGGTAGAGATCATCGTGGAGCTGGAGACGCTCTCCGAACCGGACGACTCCGCGATGCGCACCCTGTACCTGCGGGTCAACGGCCAGCMCCGGCCGGTGCGGGTCCGGGACGCGTCCATCACGGCCACCACCACGGCGGCCCGTCGGGCGGACGCCGCCGATCCGAACCAGGTGGGCGCCGGGCTGCCGGGCATCGTCACGTTCAGCGTCGCGGTGGGCGACACGGTGACGAAGGGCCAGCGGCTGGCGGTGGTGGAGGCGATGAAGATGGAGGCCGCGGTGACCAGCCCGGTGGGCGGGACCGTCGTGGAGCTCGTCCGCTCCAGCGGCGACTCCGTCGAGGTCGGCGACCTGCTGCTTACTCTGCGTTCCTGATCTCGCCGGTCGGGGCCCGCCTCCGCGGGGGTGTCGTGGCCGGGGGCATCCCGGCCACGTTCCTCGCCTCCCGGTCCGGGCGGAAAACCCAGGCGCGTAGCAGAAGGAACCGGATGACCGTGGAGGCCAGGTTCGCCAGCACCAGCACGGAGAGTTCGAGGCCGCGGCCGGGGTTCGTGCTCGCCGCGTGCAGGAGCGCGAGCGAACCGCTGGTCAGGCCGAGGCCGACGGCGAACACCACCAGGCCCTGCAGATGGTGGCGACCGGCGCGCCGCGGACCGGTGAGACCGAAGGTCAGCCGCCGGTTCGCCGCGGTGTTCGCGACCGCCGTGAGAAGCAGCGACAGCRGGTTCGCGATCTGCGCCCCGGTGACTGTCCGCAGCAGGACGAAGAGCACCAGATAGGACAGCGTGCTGGCGACCCCGATCGCGGCGAATCGCAGGAGCTGACCGGCGAGTCCCTTCGGTACCCCCGGGACCTCGACGACCTTGCCCTCCTCGGCGTGGCCGGCGGTGAGCGGACCTCGGCCGAACTCCTGGTGCAGCTTGGCGAGCGGCAGCTTTCCGCTGCCGAACGCCCGCAAGAGGCGGACCACACCCTTCAGGTCGGCGATGGCCGTGGCGAGGACGTCGACGCGGCTGTCCGGATCATCGATCCAGTCGACCGGGACCTCGTGGATGCGCATCCCGGCCCGTTCGGCCAGGACGAGCAGTTCGGTGTCGAAGAACCAGCCGCTATCCTCCACCAGGGGTAGCAGGCCCGCCGCGGCGTCGGCGCGGATCGCCTTGAAGCCGCACTGCGCGTCGGAGAACCGGGCCGCCAGGGTCCTGCGGAGGATCAGGTTGTAGCAGCGGGAGATCACCTCCCGGCGCGGTCCCCGCACGACCCGGGAGGCGGGGGAGAGCCGGGTGCCGATAGCGAGATCCGAGTGGCCGCTGATGAGCGGAGCCACCAGGGGCAGCAGCGCGGCGAGGTCGGTCGACAGGTCGACGTCCATGTAGGCGAGCACCGGTGCGGGCGAGAGGCCCCAGGCCGCCCGCAGTGCCCGGCCGCGGCCCTTGGCCTCGAGGTGGATCGCGGCGACCTCGGGGAGCTCCTTCTCCAACGCCTGGGCGATGGCCAGGGTGCCGTCGGTGCTGGCGTTGTCGGCGATCGTGATCTGAAAGGGGTACGGGAACGTCCCGGTCAGGTGGGCGTACAGCCGTCGGACGCAGGGGGCGAGGTCGTTCTCCTCGTTGTACACGGGGATGACGACGTCCAGCACCGGGCGCGGACGGCCGCCGTCCGGCCCGAGCCACCCGGGCTGATGATGTTGAACGGGAATGCTCTCTCCGGTGCTCCCGGTCGTCTCGAAGGTCCCGGTCATCACGGTCATCCCGGAGRTCACGGTCGTCCCGGAGGTCTCGGTCGTCCCGGAGATCACGGTCGTCGAGGAAGGCATCCGTGTCATCGTCATGCTCTCCACCCTCGGTTCGGGAGCTGTGCCGCTCGTGTGCCGATGCTGTGCGCCTGCTGTGAGCGCCGGCCGGGCTGAGGACCGTCTCGGTGGTTGTGGTTGTGGTGCGGAGCGGATTGGAACCATAACTGTGAGGCATCGCGTCGGTGAGGCATCGCGCCAACGCGGTGACGCCCACCAGGAGGATCGCGACGGCGATCGCGGCATCCTGGTGGGCGTCGCGTTCACCCGTGGCCCACGGGCTGGACGCCCGTCCGCGTCAGGCCACCGCAGCGTCAGGCAGTGACGCCGGTGCCCGTCGTGGAGCCGGTGGTGGCGCCGGTCTTCGGTGCGGTCAGGTCGTAGAGGGTCACGCCGTCGACCGTCTTCGAGGTGAAGTTCTCCGTCACCCAGCTGGAGATCTCCCGTGAGGACGAGCTACCGCCGTTGGCCTGACCGAAGCCGCCGCSGCCGATGAAGTAGTGGATCTTTCCTTCGGCGACGTACTGCTTGAACTGCGCCAGGGTGGGCGAGGGGTCGCTCCCGTTGAACCCGCCGACCGGCATGACCGGGTCCTGGGTCGCGAGCTGGTATCCGGCCGCGCTGTTCGAACCGACCGCGGCGGCGACCCAGGTGTAGGAGTCCGCGTTCTGCCTGAGCAGCTTCACGATCGTGTTGCTGGGAGTGACGGCGCTGAGTAGACCGCCTGGGCCACCGCCCCGGCTCTCCCGCCCGCCGAGGATCCCGTTCCCCGGCGTGGTGGTTCCGGTCCCGGCACCACCACCGGCCTGGCCGGGCATGCCGCCCTGGCCGCCGGGCATCTGCTGCCCACCGCCGGGGAAGGCCCCGCCGGGGAAGATTCCACCACCCTGTGGGCCGCCCTGTGCCCCGCGGCCCATCCCCCGCGGCGGGAAGCCCCGCTGACGGCCGGCCTGCAGGCCGCCCTGGCCCATGCGGAAGAAGCGGCCGCCACCCGGCCCGCCGAAGCCGGCGCCGGCGGGACCCGCCGCCGGGATCGAGCCGGTGTGCGGGGTCGCCGCGGTGGCGATGGCATACGAGCCGGGTCCGAGGAGCCCGGCGACCAGCGCCACGGTGGCGACACCGAGCGTGGCCCGCCGCGGCAGTCGGATGGCCGCGAGGAACCCGAGCGCCGCGATGATCCCGGCGACGAGCACGGCGTACCGGATCCATGGATGCCACTGGGGGGTGCGGTTCAACAGGGTGTAGCACCAGGCGGCGGTGGCGGCCATCGTGGCAGCCGAGACCACGGCGGCGGCGGGATGCCGGCGATGACGCCAGAGCAGCGCGCAGCCCATCCCCACCAGGGCACCGACCGCCGGGGCGAGCGCCACCGTGTAGTAGGCGTGGAAGATGCCCTTCATCTGGCTGAAGACGATGCCGGTGACGAGCAGCCAGCCGCCCCAGAGAAGGAAGGCGGCGCGGGCGCGGTTCGTCCGCGGGGCGCGCCGGGTGATCCACAGGCCGGCGACGAGCAGGATCAGTGCCGTCGGGAGCAGCCAGGAGATCTGACCGCCGACTTCCGAGCCGAACATGCGGGTCCAACCGGCCTGGCCCCACATGCCGCCCCCGTGGCCGCCCGGACCCCCGGGGCCGAAGATGACCGTGCCGCCGCCGGGAGCGGCGCCTGCCGCGCCGTTCCCGATGGATTCCGGCAGGCCGCCCATCCGGCCGCCCCGGCCACCGCCAACGCTGCCGGTCTCGTTGCCGGTAAGTCGGCCGAGTCCGTTGTAGCCGAGGGTGAGCTCCAGCAGGCTGTTGTGCTGTGAACCCCCGATGTAGGGGCGGGAGGACGCCGGAACGAGCTCCACGATCGCGATGAAGAGGCCGGCGGGGATCAGCAGTCCGAGCCCCGCGGCCAGGGTCTGCCGGACGCGCCGCCAGAACGAGGTCGGCGCGGTCACCAGGTACACCAGCGCGAAGACGGGGACGACGAGCAGTGCCTGCAGCAGCTTCGTCAGGAAGGCGAAGCTGACCAGGACCCCGGCGAACACCAGCCAGCGGGTGCTCGCCTGCTCGATCGCCCGCAACGTCGCGTAGGCCGCGGCGACCAGGAGCAGCACGAGCAGGGCGTCCGGGTTGTTGAACCGGAACATCAGGGCCGCGACCGGGGTCAGGGCCAGCACCGCGCCGGCGAGCAGGCCCGCACCGGCGGAGAACTGCYGCCGCACGGTCTGGTAAAGCAGGCCGACGGTGGCGACACCCATCAGCGCCTGGGGCACGAGGATGCTCCAGGCGCTGAGGCCGAAGATCCGGACGGACAGCGCCATGACCCACAGGGAGGCCGGCGGCTTGTCGACCGTGATTGAGTTGGCGGCGTCCGAGGAACCGTAGAAGAACGCCTTCCAGCTCACCGAGCCGGCCTGGACCGCGGCCGAGTAGAACGCGTTCGCCCATCCCGACGCGCCGAGGCCCCACAGGTAGAGCAYACCCGTGCCCACCAGCAGGGTGACCAGTGCAGGTCGGACCCAGCGGGCGTCCTCGGCGGATACGTCTTCGGCGGATACGAGGCCACCGGAGCCGCCGACCGGGAGCCCGGTCTCGGTGGGGGCGTCGGGGGAGGGCACGTGGTGGGGCTGGTCCCTGGTCCACGGCATGCGCCGCCGATGTCCAGGGGCCCGACCGCCTCCGGAGAGGGGCACCGGGTCGGTGAGTATGGGCGACATGGGGATCACTGTCGACCGCGGACCTTTCGGCTTCTTGTGATCTACCTGTGCGCAGGCTGTGAAGCTCGGTCGGGGTGCGTCGGGCCGGTCAGGCGKGCAGGCTCGGACGGGACCGTCTCCGAGGGGGGGAGGCATCGGGGCAGCTCGACCATGAAGGCGGTGCGTCCCGGCTCGCTCGTGGCCCGCACGTGCCCGTGATGTGCCTCGACGACGGCGGCGACGATGGCGAGCCCCAGCCCGGTGCTACCGGCGGCGCGGGACCGCGAGCTGTCGCCGCGCGCGAAGCGTTGGAAGACCTCGGGGAGCAGATCCGGAGGGATGCCCGGGCCGTCGTCCACGACCGCGAGGATCGCCGTGGGGCCGCTCACGGTCAGGCTCGCCGTGACCTGGGTGCCAGGCGGCGTGTGGGTGCGGGCGTTGGCCAGCAGGTTCGCGAGAACCTGGTGCAGGCGGGCCGGGTCCCCGGTGACCGTGACCGGCTCCTCGGGCAGGTCGAGAGCGAAGCGGTGGCCCGGGGCAGCCACGTGCGCGTCGTTGACCGCGTTGACGATCAGCCGGGAGACGTCCACCGGTTCCCGGACCAGGTCCCGACCGGAGTCGAGCCGGGCGAGCAGCAGCAGGTCGGAGACCAGCGCCRTCATCCGCGCGCTTTCGGACTCGACCCGGCTCATCGCGTAGGTGACGTCCGCGGGGACGTGCTCGCGGGTCCGGCGGGTCAGCTCGGCGTACCCGCTGATCGCCGCGAGCGGAGTGCGCAGTTCGTGGCTGACGTCGGCGAGGAACTGGCGCATCCGCATCTCGCTCGCGTGGCGGGCGGCCAGCGCGGCACCGATGTGGCCGAGCATCCGGTTGAGCGCCGCCCCGACCTGGCCGACCTCTGTGCGCGGGTCGGTGTCTACCTGCGGCACCCGCACCGACAGGGCCACCTCACCCCGGTCGAGGGGTAGCTCGGCGACCCGGGAGGCCGTCGCTGCGACCCGCCGCAGCGGTCGCAGCGTGACGCGGACGATCGCCGTGCCGGCGATCGCGGCGGCCGCGACCCCCACCAGCGCCACCACCCCAGCGATCATTGTCATCCTGGTGAGGGTCGCGTTCACCTGTTTCATCGGCAGCCCGGTGACGACGATCATATCGTCATGGGTGGTCCTCGCGAGGAGCCGATAGTCACCCTGATCGCCGAACGCCCGGGTATACGGCCGCAGGTAGGCGGGAATGCCCGCGACGACGGCGGTCTCGGCGGTGGTCAGCTCCTTCCCCTCGCCGGCGGTATCGATGAAGGCCCCGTAGGTTCCATCCTCGCCCACGACGGCTCCCAGCGTTCCCGGATCGACCGGTCCACGGAAGAACCGGCGGACCCGCAGCTGCTGCGGGCTGAGGCTGGACGGCTGGTCGGCGGCAGCGGTGGCAGCGGAGTCGGTGGCAGCGGAGTCGGCGGCAGCGGTGGCAGCGGAGTCGGCGGCGGCCGGGGCCGGGAGGGCCGGCAGGGCCGGGAAGGACGGGAGGTTCTGGAGAAAGGTGGGTTCCGGCCGGTCCCATCGCCCGCTGGCCTCCCGCAGCCGCCTGTCGAGCTGGTCGACGAGGACTCCTCGCAGCGCGACGGCGGTGACGAACACGATCACCAGCGAGACGGTCGCCAGCAGGAGCATCAGTAGGGCGAGCAGCCGGGTGCGCAGTGACCAGCGCGAGGGCGCGACCGGCACGATCCGGACCCGGTGAGCCGGGGAGCTCATGCCGGGCCCGGCGAGGTGCCCCTCGATGACGGGGTGGCGGAGGTCCTCGGTGCCAGCGCCGGATCGGCCGGCCGCAGGACGTACCCGGCCCCGCGCATCGTGTGGATCATCGGGGGGCGGCCGGCGTCGATCTTCTTGCGCAGGTACGAGACGTAGAGCTCGACGACGTTCGCCTGGCCGCCGAAGTCGTAGTTCCAGACCCGGTCGAGGATCTGGGCCTTGCTGAGCACCCGGCGTGGGTTGCGCATGAAGAAGCGCAGCAGCTCGAACTCGGTGGCGGTGAGGTGCACCGGCTGGCCGGCGCGCTGCACCTCCCGGCTCTCCTCGTCCATCGTGAGATCGCCGACGACGAGCCGGGCGCCCTGCAACGCCTCGGTGGTGCGCGCGGCGCGGCGCATCAGTCCGCGCAGCCGCGCGACGAGCTCCTCGAGACTGAACGGCTTCGTGACGTAGTCGTCGCCGCCGGCGGTGAGCCCCGCCACCCGGTCCTCGACGGCGTCCCGGGCGGTCAGAAACAGCACCGGTACGTCCGGGCTCTCCGCCCGCAGGCGCCGAAGCACCTCCAAGCCGTCCATGTCGGGCAGCATGATATCGAGAACCACCGCGTCCGGCCGGAAGTCGCGGGCGAGCCGCAGCGCTCCGCGACCATCCGCGGCGCTGCGCACTTCCCACCCCTCGTAGCGCAGCGCCATCGACAGCAGCTCCGCCAGTGTTGTCTCGTCGTCCACCACGAGGACCCGCACCGGTTGCATGGTGTCAGCTTCGCCTCCTTGRCTGGCTGTTACCTGAGGTCTTGCTGTGAGCCTGCTGTGAATGCCGGGTCTGTGAATGCCCGGCGGGGCCGCGGAATCGTAGGCGTGYCACTCGCCGCGATGTCCATCGACGAGACGACCGGGACCCCCTCGAATGGCAGCCTCTCCCGGGGTGGCGGGCCCGACGGCTTGGATGGGATGGACACCACGCTCGATCAAGTATTGCACCACATTTTGCCAAGATTTTATCTTGGTGAGACCAATGAGGGCGAGAGTAGTGAGGGATGGGTGAATCTCAACGAGATCACGATGTGATCTGTCGTCGGGTTGACCGTCGGAGTATCCCCCTTCAGGGGGTTCACCTGCGCAAACTGGGTAGGTGCACAGCATGGCTCGCCACAGTCGTCCTCGGTCCGCCGTCCGCGGTAACCGTCCCCGTATCGTGCGCCGGGTGGTACTGCCCACCGCAACTCTGGTCACCGCGGGAGTCGTGACCGTGGGTACGGCGTTTGCCTGTTCCAGGTCGTCCTCAGTGGCGTCGGTTCCCGGGGAAACCAGCCGCGTCGTCGCTGCCGTGGCTCGCGGCGCCGGCACCTTCCCGCCGTCGGCCGGGGRTGCGGACGCGATTGCCGAGGCGGTCCGGACGAGCTCGTTCACCGCGAATGTTCCGCCGCAGAACTACGAGGTCACCGGAACCACCCTGGCCRCCAGCGACCCGAGCTGGGCACTGACCGAGCTGCGCCCGACCGTGGCCGATCTCGACCGGGCCGAGGGTGTACTGCATCACACGGGCTCCGGGTGGGAACTGGTCCAGCTCGGTACCTACGAGGTCGGGTGTGGCGTCGCGCCCGAGGCGGTGCTGGACGACCTCGGCCTGCAGTGCCCGCCACGGGACGGYGCGGTCTTTCCGACCTGATCTCCGGGAGTTCCGGGATCTCCGGGAGTTCCGGGATCTCCGGGCGGCGGCTGTGCCTGCCGGGACGGCCGGAGCGTCAGGGGGTGTAGATGATGTCCCAGAGCCGAGCGGTCATGTCGGTACTGGTGGTGGCGAGCAGGAGGCCGTAGGGGGCGAACGCGCAGCTCATCACCGTGCTGCTGTGCCCGGTGAGGGTGGCGATSGCGGACCCGRTCGCGACGTCCCACAGTTGCGCRGTGTCGTCGGTGCTCGCCGTCGCCAGCAGGTGGCCGTCCGGGGAGAAGGCGCAGCTCTGCGCCGAACCCGGCAGAGTGAGCACGGTGGTGCCGCTGGAGGCGTCGGTGAGCCGGGTGCCCTCGTTGCCGCTCGTCGCGAGYAGCCGGCCGTCGGGGGAGAAGGCGCATCCGCCGGCGAAGTTCGTGTGCCCCGGCAGGCTCATGATGATCTCGCCAACCGTGACGTCCCACAGCAGGGTGGACTCCGCGCCGGCGGTGACCAGCAGCCGGCCGTCGGGGGAGAAGGCGCAGCCGTAGACCGAGCCGCGATGGCCGTTGAGGGTGGCAAGGTTTTTCCCGGTCGACGAACCCCACAGCCGGACGGTGCGGTCGGTACTGGTCGTGGCGAGCAGGCTGCCGTCCGGGGAGAAGGCGCAGCCGTACACGGGTCCCCGGTGCCCGGTCAGGGTCACCGTCTGGCGGGCGGCGTCAACGTCCCAGATGCGGGCCGTCTTGTCGCTGCCGGTGGTGGCGAGCAGCTTGCCGTCCGGGGAAAAGGCGCAGCCGTGCACGACCAGGCTCTTGCGTCCGCTGAGTGTGACCGACGTTCGGCCGGTGGCGACGTCCCACAGCCGGGTGCCGTCCTTGCTGGTGGTGGCGAGCAGCTTGCCGTCCGGGGAGAAGGCCGCCGAGGTGACGTCGCGTTCGTGTCCCTTGAGGGTGGCCCGCGCGGTGACCTCGACGTGGTGGGACGGGCGGCTGCTGCGCTCGAAGCCGCGCAGGTCCGCCGGCACCGCCGACCCCATCGGCACCGGCCCGGACGGAAGTGTGGTCGCCAACCAGTCGGCGTCGCGGACCGGAGTGCCGGGTGCYGCGTGGGTGTGGATGAGGCTACCCGGCGCCTCGGCGGCCAGGTCGAACAGGGAACCGTCGGTGAGGCGGACCCGCGCCAGCACGGCGCTCGCGTCGAAGCGCTCCCCGGGCTCGACGAGCCAGCGCACCATCGTCGCCCGCCCGCCGGGGATGTCCCAGCGAGCCGGTTGCAGGACCGGATTCGGGCGCGCCGCGGTGGTCCGGCGGGTGGAGACCGAGCTTGCCCAGGCGGCGGCGCCGAGCACCACGGCGAGCTCGGGATCGGCGGGGAGGTAGATCTGCTGCCCCGGCCAGTCGGTGCCGACCCCGAGCCGACCTTCGAGGATGTCGGTGACGACCGGGATCCGGGAGCTGCCACCGACGAGGAGCACCCCACTCAGCTTGTCCGGTCCGTAACCGGAGGACTTCAGCAAGTGCTGGCAGCAGGCCATCGTGCGGGCCAGGATGGGGGAGGCGAGCTGGGCGAACCGGTCACGCTGCATGCTGACCAGCAGRCCGGCCGGGCTGAAAACATCCTCCACCACGGCGATGTCGGAGAGTTGATGTTTCACTGCCCGGGCGAAGTCGAGCAGCTCGTGGCGGGTCCGGTTGGCCGTGGTCTGGAACGTCTCGCCGATCCCGGGCGGATTCAGTAGCGGTTCCAGCCCCGGCCCGTACAACCCCAGGATCTCGTCGAACAGAATCTGGTCGAGTTCGCGGCCGCCGCAGTCGTGCAGAGCCGAGTGGGAGAGCATCTCGTGCCGGCCGTCCTCACCGACCGCGACCAGCGCCCCCTCGAACGTCCCGCCGCCCAGGTCGTACACGAGCATGAGCGAGCCGGGCTCGGGCGCGACGCCGACCACCGGCGACCAGGCCGCCGCGACCGGCTCGGCGAGCAGGTCCACGTCGACGAACCCGGCGGCCTCCGCTGCGGCGATCATCGTCCGGCGCAGCGGGCCGGCGGGATCGTAGCTCGCCGGTATCGTGACGACGGCCCGCGACAGCGCCGCACCACCGAGCTGCTGTTCGGCCTCGGCCTTCAGCGCGGACAGCACCGCGGTCACCAGCACGTGCGCCGGATAGCCGCGGCCGTCGAGTGACACGGCGCTGTCCCGGGCCAGATCGCGCTTGACCTCGCCGCGGTACGCCGCGGGCCAGATCCGCTTGCGCCGCTCGGCGAGCGTGCCGACGATCAGGCTGCCGCCATCCACGAAGACCGACGCGGGCCAGCTCGCCGAGCCGCTCGCGGGCTCCTTCACCGGTTCGATGCGACCGTCGACGGCCAAGGCGGCCGAGGCACTGCAGGTGCCGTAGTCGATGGCGAGGATCGGCTCGCCCACAGCACCCCCTGTCCACGTTTCCAGTGGGCAGATCGTAGCGATGTCGACAAAGCMACCAGCGACACCCTCATCAGTGGGGCGAACGCCGGGACCGAATGTTTGTGACCGGTTGCCCCCCGTGGCGGCTTTCACCGGTGCGGACAGYGGCGGCCGGCGCTTGCCGGTATGAACAGGCGGACTGCCGACCTTCCCCGACGACCGACAGTCCGCGGAATCACGCCGGTGCGCCCCCGATTCGGCACCAAGCCATCTCGCTCCCCCCGACGATCCGGCCCGAACCCGTCGCACCGGCGCGGTCCCTACCCTCGATCCTGGTAGTTCCGATGGGCCGACACCATCCCTCAATCATCGGGGGAAAGCGGATGATCCCCGGCCGTTACCGATCCGTCCGGGTAATCCATCGGCTGGGGCGCCAGGGCGCGCGACGCAGGTCGCCCATGGCTGCCGCCAGCCCGGCTACCTGCTCGGCGGCCTGCTTGCCGAGATCAACGGCCACGGTGCGCGGTAGCGAGGACCCCTCGCCCGGGATCGTGCGCAGCCGGGCGACCACCGGTCCGAGCCGGATGATCTGAAGGTAGCCCGCGAGCGAATCGCCGGTGACGAGATGCAGGTGGGCGGACCCGGCCGTGCCGTCCGTGACGGGCCTGGCCCGGGCGACCAGGCGTCGGGTGAGTGCGGCGGCCCGCCGGTTGTTGCGCAGCAGCCACCGCGAGTCGTCCAGCCGGTACAGATCCGCGTCCGGGGTACCCAGCCAGATCGCGTGCCCACGGTGCACCGCCTGGATCTCACGGCCGTCCGCCTCGGGATTCGTGCCGTCACCGGGGATCGGTTGGTCAGCCGGATGGGCCGTCGCGACGTCGGGAGATCTGATCCGCCACATGCCGACGGGGAGCGCCTCCGGTCCCAGGAACGACCCGCGGAAGGCCGCCCAGAGACGACAGGACCGCGGATGACCCTCATCCTCGCCGCCTCCCCCGCCCATCCTGACGAGGGTGTGACCGAAGCCGGCGCAGGGCAATCCCTCGAAATCAAGGGGCCTCAATCGAGGGGGCTCAGCCGAATCCGAGCTCGCGGGCCCAGAGGGCGGCCGCGGTGCTGGGCGGGATCGTCGCCGGGGCGTCGGGATGGCTCGCCACGTACTTCGCCTTCGCCGTGCGCAGATAGTCGGYGACGACACTGGCCTTGACGTTCATCGCCCGCGCCGCTTCCCGGTGGGACATACCCCGGCAACCGACGAGGACCATCACCTCGGCCTCCCGCGGGGAGGGCCGGTGCAGGCGGCGCCGTCGGCGGGCGGCGTCGAAGATTCGATCGAGCAGGTCGTGCACGGCGGCGGCGGTCATTCCCCACTCGCCGCGCAGCTCGTCAATGAGGTCGCCCTGGGCGAGTCCGCGCAGCAGGTTCCGTTCCCCGGGGCCGATCTCGCCCCGGGACAGCGGTCGCCGGTGCGCATCCTCCAGCAGAAACCCGGCGAGGCGGGCGGAGACGTGGAAGCTACCCCCGGCGACGGCGGTCACCRCCGCCACGAACTGCTGGGCCGGGGCGGTCTTCTCGACGAAGCCGCGAGCCTGCGCGGCGACCGCGTCGAGGACCTCGTCCGGTGTCGCAACCCCGGAGGTCRCCAGCACCCGAAGACCGCGTCGATGCAGGTCGGCCACGGCGGCGGCCCCGGACACCCCGGGCAGGTGCAGGTCGCACACCACGATCCCGGGCGTGGTGTCCCGGTCGAAGGTCTCCAGGCTCGGGGCCGGCGCCAGCACGGAGAACCCCGCGCCGGCGAACCTGGCGGCCAGCGATTCGGTGGCGATCGGATGATCGTCGATGATCGCCACCGAGACCGGCCGGCGATCGACGCTCATCGGCCGGTCCCGGGCGCGCCGGCTCCGGTCGGCTCGGCGGCGGGCCAGCGGAAGGTCACCTTCGTCCCATCGCCCGGCCAGGCGGTCACCAGGGTCTCCCCGCCATACCGGCGCAGGGCGGAATAGCTTCCGGTCATGCCCCCGCCCGCTCGGACGGAGCCGGGATCGAACCCCACGCCCCTGTCCCGGACGACCACCAGCACCGAATCCGCGTCGCCCTCGACGAAGAGGTGGACCTCGTCGGTGCTGGCGGAGTGTCGGACCACGTTGCGCAGGGCCTCCCTCGTCGCGGCCACCAGTGCCTCGCGGACCTCCGCGGGCGGTTCGCCCTTGATCGACACGAAGGGCACCAGGGCGAGCCCCTCGTCGGCCAAGGCGTCCACGACCGCGGACATCATCTCCTCGAGGCCGTTCTGGGTGGAGTCCGGTGAAGCCGTGCCGTCGACGGCCAGGGCCCGCGGGTCCATCCCGCGTGGATCCATGATGATCCGACGCGCCCGCTGTGCCCCGCGCCGGGCCTCCCGGACGAGTGCCGGTGAGGGCACTCCACCGGCGGCAACATGATCGACGACGGGGAGCAGGTAGTCGTGGATCTCCCGATGGGTGATCTCACGCTGGCGCAGGCTTTCGGCCTCCTTCTCCTGCTCGATCGCGAGCCGCCCGGCCGCCGCGGCCTCGTCCTGGGCGGCCGCGGTCGCCGCGCAGAGCGCGCGCAGCTCGCGGGCGATGAGCATGGCGACGACGTACCACAGGGCGAAGCCCAGCAGGTCCGAACCGAGCTTGAGGGAGACATCCGGCAGCACGGCCAGGCTCCATGCCGCCATCAGGACGGCCACCGCACCGACCGCGAGCAGCGTCAGCCCGAGGCCGAAGCCGATGCCCGCGGGTGCGACGAGGCTGAACGGCACGAGCTCAGTCATGATCTTGTTGCGTTCGTCGGGTTGCGCGGCTCTGGACCCGACGAGCATCAGCGCCACGCAGAAGGCGACGTCCGCCAGGACCAACCGGGGGGACAGCCGGCCCGGCCGCCGCCAGACCCGCCAGGTGAACCAGGATGCCTCGACGGCCGCGGCAGCCACGATCAGCACGGCGATCCACGGGTGGCGCAGGCGAGCCCAGCCGAAGAGCGGGATGATCACGAACGTCGCACAGGCTGCTCGGGTGTAGCCGACCATCCGGGACATGCGTTGCTCGGTACGTTGGATGACGTCGCAGGAAGAAGCCGCCGATCCAACCAGCCCGGTCATAGTGCGCAACGGTAGYGAGCCAGCCACAGATCGACCAGCGTCTGCCAGCGCCTGACCAGAAGGAGCGGGCATCTGGTCGTCCCGGTGTGTGAAGAGGGCCATCCGGGCACCGCAATCAGATGCAGACCACGTATCCCGTCATCGTCACGGTCGCGCCGCCGGGTCCCGGCCCGACGCCACCCGAGCCCTCGCCGCCCTCGCCGATCCCCGATCCTGTTCTGCCCGGTCCCGAGCCGACGCCACCCGAGCCCGCGCCGGATCCGGTACCACCGCCCGGCCCGGGGCCGGATGTTCCGATCCCGCCGAACCTGCTGGTCCTCCCGCCAGCCGGGAATCGCGCCGCCGGAATGGGTAGACCGAGGGCATGATGCACCGACCAGCTGGAATTCCCGCGCAGGAGCTGACCGACGTCGATCTCGTCCGAGAGCTGCGGCACCTGCATCGTACCCGGCACGATGCCTTCATCGCGGGGAGCGAGGACGCCTTCGAGACCCACACCGCACGGATGCTGGAGCTCGAACGCGAATACCTGCGGAGGTTCCCGGACGCCGCGAGTCCCGATCCGCGCCGGACCCGAGCCGGCAGACGGCGTGCCGCCGGAGTTCCCGTCTGAGCGGTTTCAGGGGCGCGGTTTCAGGGGCGCGTGGCTTCAGGGGCGGACGCGGGTGAGCGCGTCGAGGTAGATGTCGACCACCTGGCTCGGGTCCGGCCGGAGGTAGGAGCGTCCTGCGGTCGCCGCGGCGATGCGCGACAGCGCGGTGAGGTCGGCGTCGTTGCTGTAGGCGATCATGATTATGGCGACCGGCCGCTTCGGGTCGTACTCGGCGTGCAGCTGTTCGATCAGGCTGTCCAGGCTCGGCGCGGCCGCACCCCGGTTCGTGTCGCGACCGTCGGTGAGGATGACGACCTGGTTGAGCCGGCCGGGGACGTAGTGCTGGGTCAGGAAGCGGAAGGCCGCGAGCGTGGTGGCATACAGATCGGTGGCTCCGCCGGGGACGATCCCGGCCTGCGCGGCGATCAGCTCGTCCCGATGGGTGCCGCCTCGTCCGGGTGCGTTGAGCGCAGCCATCGGCACGAGATCCCGGTAGCCCTGGACTCCCTGGGCGCCCTGCTCGCCGGAGAACCGCCAGAGACCGACCTGGCTGTCGGGTGCGAACAGGCGCAGGCCGGCCAGGGAGGTCTCGACGGCCGCCTGCAGCCGAGTTCTTGACGGGTCGGTGCCCGGGACCGGTTCGGCCATCGATCCGGAGCTGTCGAGCGCCACGAGGGTGGCACCACGCTGACGGGCATGGCGGAAGAACCGCCGAGCCGTGCCGAGCGTGCTGTCGGAGGCGTCCGTGCTCGCCAGCTTCGGCGGGACGGAGCGCACCCCGTCGGTCGCGTTGAGCGTCCCGGCCAGCCCGCCTGGGTCATCGTGGCCCGCCAGCTCGGTGGGTGTGCGGAAACCGGCTCCGCTGAGAGCCGCGCGGCCCGCGTCCCCGCGCAGGAACGCGGCGAAGGCGTCCGCCGCGGCCCGCCGGGACGACGAGCTCGCCGTCTTCTTCAGGACGATGTACGGCACCGTCGCCGTGAACATCCCGTCCGAGGGGTAGGACGCCACCAGCGTCGTGGCCGGGGGGTTACCGTTCTGGCTTGTCAGGGACCGGTTGTAGGCGATGACATCGGCCTCCAGAGCCGGGAAGGCCGAGGGAGCGGATCCGGCCGCGCCGTTCTCCGTGCCGCCGGTGCGCACCGAGTCGAAGAGTTGCTGGTCATACTCTGGCAGCCAGTCGATGGAGCGTTCCTGCCGGAGCACGGTGAGCTGGGCCGCGCGATCCTGGTCGAACGTGCCGGTGGTCATCTCGGCCGCGGTGAGTCCGCGGGCGGCGCCCACCGTTGCGATGACGGCCCGCAGCGCGGCGGCCGAGTGCTCCGGATTGGCCATGGCGAACCGGAAGTCCCCCCACTGGGGCTCGCCCCGGTGGGTCCAGAAATCGGCCTCGCCCGCGGCCGCGGCCAGTTCGGCCCAGGTCACATGATGTTCGGGCCAACCGAGGCGCTGTGCCATGAGTCTCGGCATGGCGATGACGACGGGCGATCCCGCGATCGTCGTGGCCTTCGCCGGCAGTTTCGCCGTGACCGGGTCCGATTCCTGGCCCAGCTCCAGCCAGTCGGCCGACTCCGGGATCCAGACGTCGGGCGGCCCGGGGGAGTCCGGCGACTCYGGCCGGGACAGCGTGTCGAGCACCCGGTCGGAGGCGACCACCGACACGGCGAGGGTCACGCACGGGCCCGCCGAGCCCTCGGCACCGGCGCGCTGACGATCGAAGTCGGCGGCGAGCCGGCTGATCGGCGCCGCGAGTGCCGGCGCGGTGGTGATGGTCAGGGTGGCCCGTTCGCCGCCGTCCGCGCATTCCCCGGCCGATCCGGCATCCCAGGCGGCGCGGGCCGCGAACCCGATCCCGGTGGCGGTCAACGCGCCCAGTACAAGCAGCGCCGCGCCGCTGACGATGCCCAGGCCGACGGTGACGGCACGGCCGCGGCCACCGGCCCGGGACCCGCCATACCGGGACGCGCCGTGATGGGACGCGCCACCACGAAATCTGTTGCGGCGGGATCGATGGCGGGCGTCGGACACGGAGACGTCCTTTCCGCGAGCGAGCGTCGTGTCCGTCCCTGACCCGCCACCAGCACGATGGTCTGCGTAACGTTTCCCGCCGAGCCCATCGCGCAGCGCCCGACACCATCCCCGGGTGTCCGGCCAGCCTCAGATGGTGATGGTATGGTGCCCCGCGCCGGTTCCCGTGCCGCCGATACTGCCGGTGGCCCGGTTGGGCGTCATCCTTTCTTGGAATACCGGGGTTCGCTGTTGTTCTTCCGTTTCTCACGTCGTTGCGGCGGTGTTCCTACTCATGGGTCCTTAGCGTTCTACCCGGGCTGGGTGTGCGTGTCGCCGCTGGCGAGGTCGGCGGGGGTTTCGAGGTCGGCGGGGGTTTCGAGGTCGGCGGGGGTGTTGACGTCGGCGGGTGAGCCGGTGCCGTCGCAGGGCACGCCGGTGACCTCTCCCGGGTGGGCCCGCAGCCACGCCCGGGCGCCGGCCTCGCCGCGCGCGAGAGCCGCCACCTCGGGCCAGACCGAGCGGCGTAGCAGGACGGGATGGGCYGGCCGGCCTCCGTAGGTGGCGGTCATCGCCGGATGGGCCGACCCCGGGTCGGCCGCGGCGGAGATCAGACGTTGCACCGCCGCCGCGCCGAGGGAAGGTTGGTCCACCAGGGTGACAACCACGGCGTCGGTGTCGGTGCCGACCAGGGCGGCGAGACCGGCCCGCAGCGACGCGCCGACACCCTCGGTCCACCGCGCGGCCGATACCAGGCGAACCTCCGGTATCAGGCCGGCCGTGGGTTCCAGGCCGATCTCGGGCGCATCCCAGCCCGCGGGCGCCGGCCCGGCGACCCGGCGGGTGGCGAGGCGTCGCACGACGATGCCCACCTCGTCCGCGGCGGCGCCGGTGACGACCACGACCGGCCGGCAGCCCCCCGCCGTGAGCAGGCGGACACCCCGCTCGACCAGCGTCACACCGCCCAACTCGACCAGAGCCTTGGGGCGTCCCATCCGCCGTCCTGCCCCGGCAGCGAGCAGCAGACCGGCGACGTTCACCGGATTCGCGGCGTGGATGCCCCACGAGAGATTCGTGAAGTCACATTTTCACCTTCGTGATCTGGACAGGCATCGGGCTGCTTCTGGTCGGTGATGCCTGGCCATGCTAGGCGGAGCCGTCCCACGCTGGCTGGTCGCGGTTCGTCGGGATGCTGGAGTACAAGGCCGCCCGGTACGGCCGGACCGTGGTGAAGGTCGACCGGTGGTTTGCGTTGTCGCAGGTCTGTTCGGCGTGCGGGGTGAAGGACGGGCCGAAACCACTGACCGTCCGGCCGTGGACGTGCCCGGCCTGCGGGGTCGTCCACGACCGGGATGCGAACAGCGGCGTAGCAGGCGGGAATCTCCACCCTTCAGGGCGGAGAGGACGTCAAGAGGCGGCGATACCGAAGATGCCGACCGTCATCGACCTCGGGCGATACGTAGCGACCCCGCATCGTGTTAATGGGGCCTATCCTGGTCGACGATGCGGGCCAACATCGACAACAGGGCGGTCTGTTCCTCCTCGGACAGCGGCGCCAGCAGCTTGTCGTTCATCTGGTCGATGCGGTCCGCCACCTGACCGTGGGTCGACTCTCCCCGCTTGGTCAGCCGCAGGACGTTGCGCCGGCCATCACGCGGGTCACGGACYCGGCGGATGAGCCCACGCTGCACGAGCCTCGCCACCACATCGGCCACCGTCGACCGATCCAGGGAGGCTCGTTCTCCGAGCGTGCGCTGATCAATATCGGGATCAGCGAGCAGGCTGTTGAGGACCACGAACTGCGGAGGTGTCGTCTCGGTCGAGACGGTGGTGGTCCAGAGCTGATAGGTCACCTGCTGGAGCCGGCGGGCCAGCTGGCCGGGATGGCTGGACRGGTCGACCACGCCGTGGCCGCCCGGGGCGGCCGGCCGCGAGGTCAGGGTGGCCGGYCCAGTGGCGCGTTGTTCAGGGAGGCGTTCGCCGGAGTTCTCCGGTGCGGCTGTTTCCCCTCCGAGGGCCCTGGCCAACTGGTCGGATCGTGTGCGCGTGTTCAGGGTTCGCTTCCAATCCGGTGTCGAAGTAGGCGGGCGACAGGTTTGCCGCGAAGGTCATCATCGCTCATGTCGACGCTCGGTGTYGTCAAGCCGTGAGATTCAGGTGTCTATCAGGCGTCGAAGTGGTAACTCTTGTGGCATGTAGTGAAATTATAACTACGGATAGCCGGACGGCGCCATGCTTCTGTAGTAGTCCTGTCACCGCTTCGAGGTAGTCATTTAGAGGTGTCGCAATCGCGACAGCCACCTGCCGCCCGACTCCGGTGGGGTACGCGAGGTGCATCACATGGTTCCCGCGGGTACGGGCAGCGGTATGGAGGATGCGCCCAGAGGCCTGCGGGAGAGTCTGAAACGCGTGGCTGTGACCCTGAAGGAGGCGGGCATCCCGTTCGCTCTCGGGGGCAGCTACGCCTGCTGGGCCCGGGGCGGCCCCGAGCCGGTCCACGACGTCGATTTCATGCTGCGCGAGGACGACGTGCCGCGGGCGGTCGAGGTGCTTGCGAACGMCGGCCTGCGCCCGGTCGACTCACCCGAGGACTGGCTCACCAAGGTGTTCGACGGCGAGGTGCTGGTCGATCTCATCCACCATCCGGTGGGTCGGGCGGTGACCCAGCAAACGCTGGAGCGGTCCAGTGAGATGTCGGTGGACTCGGTGCGCATGCCCGTGCTGGATGCCACCGACTGGTTCGAGATGACCCTGTTGGCCCTGGAGGAACGGTACTGTGACCTCGCTCGCGTGATACCGATGATCAGAGCGATGCGGGAGCAGGTSGACTGGGATCAGGTACGTCGCGCGACGGCCACCTCCCCCTTCGCCGAGGCGGCCCTGCTCGTGGCCACCCGGCTCAACCTGATCCCGGCCGCCGGTCGTGCAGTGTCGGCCGAAGGTGCTCCGTCTACCGAAGGTGCTCCGTCGGCCGGGGGCACCCCCACGGGTTCACGTCCGCACGGCCCGTTGGTGCCAGCGGGTGGGGCGGTGCCAGCGGGTGGGGCGGTGCCAGCGGGTGGGGCGGTGCCAGCGGGTGCGGCGGAGCAGGCCGGGACCGCGAAGCGGATCGCCGACACCGCCGGGTACGGGGCACTGAACCTCACCGAGGCCRATGAGTATCTTGCCGGTGACCTGCACGAACGCCTCGCCGAGGATCCAAGGGTGGCCGAGCTCGGGCTGGAGGTGGTGGTGGATGGCCAGCAGATCCTGGTCGAGGGCGAGGTCGCCACGGACGCCCGCCGCCGGGCCGTCGCGGATGTGCTCGCCGAGGCGCTTCCCGGACGCCTGGTGAGTAACGAGGTCACCATCGCGGATCGGGGGATGCCGACCGAGGCGCCGCCGAACGTGGAGACCATCTCATGATCAGAATTGCCGCCGTCGGCGACATCCACCTGGGCGTGGACAGCCGCGGAACCTTCGCACCGCTGCTGCGTGGACTCGCCGGTCGGGCGGACGTGCTGCTGCTGGCCGGTGATCTCACCCAGCGGGGGCTGCCGGCCGAGGCCGAGATCGTCGCGGCCGAGGTGGCGGACGCCGAGGTGCCCGTCGTCGCCGTCCTGGGTAATCACGACTACCACGGCGGTGCCGAGAACGAGATCATCGAAATGCTGGCCGATGCTGGCGTGACCGTCCTCGAAGGCGGCGGCACGGTCCTCGACATCGACGGCCGCCGTCTCGGAATCGCCGGCGTCAAGGGATTTGGCGGGGGGTTCGCCGGGGCCAGCGGAAGCGACTTCGGCGAACCACTGATGAAGGCGTTCATCCGGCACACGAAGGACGCCGGATCCCGGCTGCGCGGTGCGCTGGAAAGTCTGGATTGCGAAATCCGTGTGGCTTTGATGCACTATGCTCCGGTACCGGACACGCTCATCGGCGAGCGAACCGAGATCTTCCCGTTTCTCGGCAGCTACCACCTTGCCGAGGCGGTGGACGCGGGGGCCGCCTGCCTTGCGCTGCACGGTCACGCCCATGCCGGTTCGGAGCACGGGATGACGGCCGGTGGGGTGCCGGTCCGTAACGTGGCCCGGCCGGTGATCAGGAAAGCCTATGCGCTTTACGGGGTGGGCGAGATGGCCACCACCGGGCGCCCGGGCTCGGACCGCGCGGGCCTACAGYGCTCGGCTGGCGCCGCCAGCCCGGCCGTCGTCCCGCCAGCCGTCCCGCCAACCGGTCCGGCAGCCGGGACGCCCCGCTCCGCGGCGGACAGCCCCTCGACGCTGTCCCGCCCCAGTTAGCTATTCCGCGGTAGCTATCCCGCCCCAGGCAGCCGTACCCGGACCTCACCATCGGAGATCCACACATCGAACCGCGGCTGGGGCGCGGTCGCGGGACCATGCACCACCGCRCCGTCCGTCACCCGGAAGGTGCTGCCGTGCCAGGGGCAGCGCAGGCAGGTGAAGCCGTCCCTTCGGATGATCTCTCCCTTGTGCAGTGGTCCGGACAGGTGGCTGCACCGGCCGGCCAGTACGTCGACGTGGTCTCCCTTCCGGAGGAGGACGACCGGCACATCCCGCAACAGCCGCGCCTCKGGTCGGCCGTCCGCCAGTTCGTCCAGAAGGGCGAGCGGATGCCAACCGGGCGGCAGCAGGTGGGGTACCTCCTCGGTGTGGTTGGCTCCCGACGCCTGCCGGTGGGCCAGATGACCGCCGAGGTAGGCCGACGTGCTGGCCGTGGCGAGGCCGAGCAGCGCGAGACGACGGCCGAGGCGGCCGTTGCCACGCCATCGGATGCCGAGCGAGGCGGCGTAGCAGCAGGCCGCCAGACTGTTCGTCGCGGCGTGCGCCACCCCGACCCGCAGTTGGCGCTCATGCAGCTCGGAGTAGTCGGCGAGGCCGCTGGCGGCGGCCGAGACCGCCGCGAGCAACCCCGTGGCGATCAGTACCCGGGCCGCCCGTTCGGACCCCTCGTGACGTCCCGCGAGCAGGTCCACGATTCCCGCGGAGATCCAGGTTCCGATGGGGAGCGCAGCGAGCGCCGGATGCAGCGGGTGACCGAGCGGCACGCCGTGCAGGGTGTCCCGGATGGTCCCGTCGTGCAGGGAGCGGCGGACCATGTCACGGATCTTCACTGCCACCGGGTCGAGAGCTTCGGCCCGCTCCAGGCGTTCGGCGGGTCTGACCAACACGTTGTGGGGTATCCGCACCATGGATGCCGGTGTTCCCGCCCATCGCTGRCCGTGAACATCTGCTGACCGGAGAAGCCGGGTGGCCCGATCGCGGGTTTRCTTCGTCCGTCAGCGCGCACCACTGAAACAGCGGAAAGGAACGAGAACATGGCAGTGGATCGCGGAAGCACCAAGCACGGCCCTGTGCGCGACGACATCTTGRCGCACGAGGTCGAGGGGCTTGTGCGGGCCGGGCGGGACACGCGGGCGGAGGAATGGCGCTCCGCTGAACCGTTCCCCGAGGAAGCGACCGGTGGCCCGCAGAACCTGGATGCCRCTGGGTCGCGGGTCGGTGTGCCGGCTGGGATGACGCCGGTGGACGTCGAGGAACGCTCCGAGCTCGCCCGCTGGCTCGGCCGGGCGGTCTTCCCCGCCAACCGTGACGAGATCATGGATCATCTGCGTCATCAGCACGCCCCGGACCGGGTGGTTGACGAGGTCGCCGGTGCGCCGCCCGACATCCAGTTCACCTCGTTGGGCGCGCTGTGGCGGGTACTGCGACCCGGCCCTCCTCACGTGGAGTCACGGCGTCACTGAATCCGTCCGATGATCCATAATATGACCAACATCATGAAGTAGTCGGTATGACGCCGTAGCCGGCGGGGTACGGAAACACCCGTGGGTGGCGGGCTCGCCGCGAGCGTTCTGCTGCTCGTCGGCTTCGCGATGATCGGAGCGTTCAACGTTTTTGCCTTCGGTGCCCTCGCCGGCCTGTGGGCGTTGGGTATCGCATGGATCATGGTGCTCGGCCCGCGGGCCATCGATCGCCGGGTCGTCCGCGCTCGGCTGCGGGAGGCGCTGCGGGGGGTGCGGCGGAGACTCCGGTGGCCCGGTGCCTTGTTCCCGTGGGCCCGGGACTGCGTGACACGCCGGTGGCCTGGGTAGGACACGCCCATGGGTACGAGTGGGTTCGGCTATGGCGACCAACGACCCGGATCAGGTGATCTGCTGCAGACCCTCGTAGCCGGTCTGGATCAGACGGAGCGGGAAGATACCCTGCGGCTGTTGCGACGGCGGCTGGTGGAGGACCKGGCCGCCGCGTGCGGCGGCCAGCGGGACCGTCAGGTGGATGTCGGCCCGCGGACCCGGGCGGCGCGTGGGCCGACGAAATCGCAGGCCGCGGGCATCCATCGTCACCGCGGATGAACGGTGGCGTCAGGATGAACGGTGGCGTCAGCCGCAGCAGCCGCCGCCGCAGCACGCGCCCCCGCCGGCGGACGGCGAGGCCATAGCCGGAGCCGGCGTGGCCGAGCCGCGGCTGACGGCGATCGCAGAGAAGATCCGCGAGGTCTCGGTGTGTCCGGAGGGGCAGCTCACCGCGCTGTCCGGCACGGACTCGTGCATGCTGCGGCGAACCTCGAACGATGCGTCACATACCCGGCAGCGGTAGTCGTAGGCAGGCACGGCACCAGGATATGCGGCCGCCGTGAGGCGAGCGTCGGATTCGGCGGATGGCGAGAACGGGTGAGCGGGAGAAGGCCCGACGTACGCTGGCTGTATGCAGCCGCCGGAGGGCCCGCAGGTGGTCGCCGAGGTTGTCCGGGGGCTGCGCGGCGGTGCGCCGTTCGTGGAGAGTTGCCATCACGGCACCGTCATCGGCCTCGGTCGGGATGGGGACAGCGCGCTCACCGTCGGCGTGCCCGACCACCCGATCTTCCCCCGATCGGCGGTCAAGCCCCTTCAGGCCGCCGCGATKCTTCGTGCCGGGCTGGACGGCATCTTCCTGAGCCGGGAGATCCCCGGTGACCTGCTTGCCATCGTGTCCAGTTCCCACAGCGGCGAGCCGGTGCATCTCGCGCGGGTGCTGGAGATCCTCTCGGTAGCGGGCGTCTCCGTCGACACCCTGCGCTGTCCCGCCGATCTTCCGTTGGGCCCGGCCGCGGCCCAGGCGCACCTTCGCGCCGGGGGCCGCGCGGAGCCGGTGCTGATGAACTGCTCCGGCAAGCATGCGGGGATGATCGCCTGCTGCGTGGCGGCCGGCTGGCCGATCGAGAACTACACCGACCCCGATCATCCGTTGCAGCAGGTGATCCGGCGCACGATCGAGGAGCTGATCGGCGAGGAGATCGTCGCGACCAGCGTGGACGGGTGCGGGGCCCCGTTGTTCGCGTTCTCGCTCACGGGCCTGGCTCGCGGGCTGCGGGCGATGGTCCGGGCCGCGCCGGGCGGCCCCGAGCGGCGGGTCATCAACGCCATGCGGGCGCATCCCGAGCTGATCGGGGGTGTTGGCCGGTCCGACACCGACCTGATGCGGGCGGTACCCGGCGTCGTCGCGAAGAACGGCGCCGAGGGTGTCACGGTGGTGGCGACGTCCGAGGGTCACGCGGTCGCGGTCAAGATCGCGGATGGGAGCGGGCGGCCCGGCGTCCCGGTCGCGCTGGCCGTGCTGACCCGCCTGGGTGCTCTTCCCGGTCCGGACGCCCCCGGGCACCAGGAGCTCGACTTCGCCCAGCTCGCCGTGCTCGGGGCGCCCACGGTGCTCGGCGGCGGGCGCCCGGCCGGTTCCCTACGCGTGCGGCTACCGGTCTGATCCGGGCGGGGGAGTGCGGTCGGCGCGGACGCCCCGGTCCTCGCCTGCTCGGGGACGGGGGTCGGAAGGMGCCCGACGGGGACGGCTCGCCACGGTGACCGCGACGGGCGGGATCATCGCCGCGACCACCATCATGATCATGGCGGCGGTCACGGAGTACAGCCGCACCACGGTGYCTGCCGAGATGAACAGGGTCAGCGCCACCAGCATCAGGGCGAGGTAGCGGCGACGGACCATCGGATCGGCACCCGGGCCCGGTGCACCCGGGCCCGGTGCGGATGGGCCCGGCGCGGATGGGCCCGGTGATGATCGGCGCGGCGCGGACGGGCCCGGTGATGATCGGCGCGGCGCGGACGGGTGAGGCGTGCCGGCGGCGAGGCGCAGGTCGTAGCGGCGCCGCCGGTCGGGGTCGCCGAGAACGCGGTAGGCGAGGGTGACCCGATCGAAGGCCGGTGACGAACCACCGGCGTCGGGATGGGTGYGGCGGGCGGCCACGCGGTAGGCATRCCGGATCTGCTCGGCGGTGGCGCTGGGCGGTACGTCCAGCACCTCGTACAGCGAGCGTTGCACGCGCATCGGGGTGTCTCCTGCCATTGCCGACCACCCGACCGGGCGGCCGCGAGCCCGGTGTCATGGCGAAAGTACCTACACATGACCAGAATGGGCCTTGGACGGCCCGGGGCGAGCGCGAGTCGGGAGGCCGGGACAGCGGCAAAATAGGATTTTCTGTGCGTTGTGGCTCTTGGCTCTCAGGATCGTCTTATCGGGCGTGCCGGCCTCATTCCGGTTCGGCCGACGGCGCGCTCGGGGCGCCGCGTGCACACCAGGGTGGGACAGGATGGGTGGATGGGGCAACGGCAGAACTCGGAGATTGTCACCGAGGTCGCGTCGCTGGTACAGGATCCGGACATCGCCGAGCGGCTGACCGTGACCGGACCCGCCGACGTCCTGCCCAGCCTCTACCGGGTGACGACGGTGGCGACCGCGTCGGTGGCGGCCGCGGCCGTCGGGGCTAGCCGCCTGCTCGCGGCCCGCGGCGGCGGGGCCCCGCCGGAGGTCACCGTGGACACTCGTCACGCGAGTGCGGTCTTCCGCAGCGAACGGTACCTGCGAGTGGCCGGCAAGCCACCGCCGAGCCCGTGGGACCCGATCTCCGGGTACTACCGCACCGGGGACGACCGGTGGATCCAGCTGCACTGCAACTTCCCGCACCACCGCAACGGGATCCTGGATCTTCTTGGGACGCCGGGCGAGCGCGCCGCCGTCGAACGGGTCATCCGCCGTTTCGAGGCCGAGCCGCTGGAACTCGAGCTGCACGCCATGGGTCTGTGCGCCAGCATGGCCCGTAGCGAGCGGGAGTGGCGCGAGCACCGGCAGGCCCGGGCGGTTGACGAGCTTCCCCTCGTCGAGGTGCGCCGGCTCGGCGACGGCCCGGCGCTCGCCGCGCCCCCGGCCGAGACGCCGGCCGCGGGTCTGCGGGTGCTCGACCTGACCCGGGTCATTGCCGGTCCCGTCGCCGGTCGCACGCTGGCCGCCTACGGAGCCGACGTCCTGCGGGTCGGCGCCGCCCACCTGCCGGAGGTGCACACGGTGCTCGTCGACACCGGGTTCGGCAAGCGCAACGCCTTCCTCAACCTGCGGGTGACCGCGGACGCCCGCCGGCTGCGCGAGCTGATCGCCTCGGCGGACGTGGTGCTCCAGGCTTACCGGCCGATGGCCCTCGACCGGCTCGGCTTCGGCCCGGAGGCGGTCGCCAGGATCCGGCCGGGCATCGTCTGCGCGACCATCACCGCGTATGGACGGCAGGGCCCCTGGAGCGGTCTGCGCGGGTTCGACAGTCTGGTCCAGACCGCGTCCGGCATCGCGACCGCCGCCGCGGCGGTGACCCGGTCCGACCGCCCCGTGCCGCTGCCGGCACAGGCCCTTGATCATTCGACTGGCTACCTCACCGTCTACGGGGTGCTGGACGCGCTGGCGCGCCGGGCGACCGAGGGGGGCAGCTGGCACGTCGGTGTGTCCCTGACCCGGACCGGTCGTTGGCTGCAGGGGCTGGGACACCACGACACGCTCGCGCTCCCCGACCCGACCCGGGAGGAGGCCGAGGAGTTCTGCGCCACGATGAACAGCGAGTTCGGACCCCTGTCGTACATCCGCCCGGCCGCCACCGTGGCCGGCGTCGCGCCGAGCTGGAGCTCCCCGCCGGCACAGCTGGGCACCAGCCCGGCGGTCTGGGCATAGCCATGCTGAGGTGCCGGGTTCCGCGGGATCGTGCCGGTGTGTAACCGTGCGCCGCCCCGTCCATCCGGGGGGTGGTGCGAATTGATGCTGGTTAGCACGTCATTCTCTAGGCGGTGGCGCACCGGCTCGCGGGCCGGGCGCGTCGGGGTGACTGGGCCGGGCCATGGCATCGGAGTCGGGTCTGGCGGGACCGGAGGAGGAATTGCATGGGTAGGCGCCCRCTCCTGGGAGCGATAGCCCTTGCCGCGACCGTGGCGTTGACCGCGGCGGCCTGTGGAAGTGACAGTGGTTCGTCCTCGAACGGGAAGCAGACCATCACGATCGGCTTCCAGGGAGTTCTCTCGGGCGACAGCCAGCAGCTCGGTCTGAACGCCCTCTACGGCGTCCGGACGGCGATCGCCGAGGTCAACGCGGATGCGAGCGCGCCGTTCCAGCTCAAGCTCGTCGAATCCGACGATGGCGGCTCGCCGGATCAGGGCCCGACGGCAGCCCAGAAGCTGATCGATGACTCCAAGGTCGTCGCGGTGGTCGGCCCGATGTTCTCCGGCGCCACCAAGGCGAGCGAGCCGGCCTACACCCAGGCCGGGCTGCTGTCGGTGAGCCCGTCGGCGACGAACCCCGCGCTCACCACCCTGGGCTTCAAGACCTTCTACCGGGTCATCGCCCCGGACACCGTGCAGGGCAAGGCCGCGGCCGACTACATCGCCACGGTGCTCAAGGCGACGAAGGTGTACTCGCTGGACGACAAGAGCGAGTACGGCACGGGCCTGTCGGGTGCGCTGGAGGCCGAGCTCAAGGCCAAGGGTGTCAACGCGACCCACGACGGCATCAACCCGACCAAGGACTACACCTCCGAGGCAACGAAGATCATCGCTGCCGCGCCCGAGGTCCTCTACTACTCCGGCTACTACCCCGAGTTCGCGCTGCTGTCGAAGGCGCTGAAGGGCAAGGGCTTCACCGGAAAGATCATCAGCGGTGACGGCTCGCTCGACCCGCAGTACGTCGCGCAGGCCGGGGCCGCCGCGGCCGAGGGTGYCTACCTCACCTGCCCCTGCGGCGACGCCAACACCGACCCGAAGGCCGCGTCCTTCGTCGCGTCCTACAAGAAGGTCAACAACGGGACGAAGCCCGGCACCTACTCCGGTGAGGCCTACGACGCCACGCTCGCCCTCGCGGACGTCTTCAAGAAGCTCGGCAAGGACGTCACCCGGGAGTCCGTGACCGGCGCGTTCGGTTCCGTGAACTTCCCCGGCATCACCAAGACCGTGGTGTTCGAGCCCAACGGCGAGGTCAAGGGCTCCAACGTGTTCGTCTACCAGGTGAAGGGTGGACAGATCACCGTTCTCGGCAACATCGCGAACCTGGTCAAGGCCTGATGTCGGTGCGGGCGGTGGCCGGGGGTGGGACGTCCGGCCACCGCTTCGCCTGGTGGTGAACGAGGCACACGGATGGGTTTCCTCGACCAGTTCTGGCAGCTGACCGTCGACGGTCTGACGGTCGGCTCCCTGTACGCGGTCATCGCGCTCGGGTACACCCTCGTCTACGGGGTCCTCCAGCTCATCAACTTCGCGCACAGCGAGGTCTTCATGCTGGGATCCTTCGGCGGGCTGTTCGCCGCCCGCGCCCTGCTGCCCGGGGACGGCTCGGTCCCGGGCGGCCTCGAATCGGTGGGCCTGGTGACCATGGGCCTCGGCGCCGGCGCGATCTGCGGCGGGCTCGCCGCCTTCACGCTCGAACGGGTGGCGTACCGGCCGCTGCGGCGCCGTTCCGCCCCCCGGCTGGCCTATCTCATCAGCGCCATCGGGGCCTCGCTGTTCGCGGTGAACCTTGCCGGCAAGGAGTTCGGCCGGCAGAATGTGGCCCTGCCCGACCTGTTCACCGACGGAACGGTGTTCACGCTGTTCGGAGCGGACGTCTCCACCCAGTCGCTGGTCATCTTCGCGGTCGCGATCGCGATATTGGTCGGACTGGACCGGCTGGTCGCGGGGACCCGGCTCGGGCAGGGCATCCGCGCGGTGGCCCAGGACGCCGACACCGCGGTTCTCATGGGCGTGAACGTCGAACGCATCATCATCGTCACGTTCGTGCTCGGCGGCCTGTTGGCCGGGGCCGGTGGCTTCCTGTACGCGATGACGTTCAACGCCTCGTACAGCATGGGGTTCGTCCCCGGGGTGAAGGCGTTCACCGCCGCGGTCCTCGGCGGCATCGGCAACGTGCGCGGGGCGATGCTCGGCGGCCTGCTCCTCGGATTGGTGGAAAGCTATGGCGGATATATCTTCCAGGCGTCCTACAAGGACGTGATCGCTTTCCTGGTCCTGGTCGGCATCCTGATGATCCGACCGTCCGGCCTGCTCGGGGAACGTCTAGGGAGGGCAGCGTGAGCGCTGCGACGTCGTCCGCCCGCCCGCCGAGGGCCGGGGCGCCGCTCCCACCCGCCGGGCCGGGTGGCGGGTCTGGTGGCGACCCGGCGGGCGCATCGCTGCGTCCGGCCGTGCTGTTCTCCCCGGCCCGGCTGCGCCAGCTCGGGGTGCTGCTGCTGGTGGGTGTGCTCGCCGCGGTGGTGACCGGTCCGGCCGGGGGCTCCGACAAACCGCTGAAGGCATTTCAGGATTCGGTGCTGGACGCGCGGATCCTGCCCTACCTGGGGCTCGCCGTCGCGTTGTGGATCGTCCTGGCGCTCGGCGTCGAACTGCGGGGCGCGGCGGGCCGGCTGACGGCCGGCATCCGGGGGCCGGTGAGCGCGGCCTACGCCACCCGGGGCGGCCCGATCGCGCTGAACCTGGCGCTTCTGGCGGTCGCGATCATCGCCCCGCTGGTCGTCTCGACCGCCGCGCAGCAGTCGATGGTCAACGACATCGGCATCTACGCGCTGCTCGCACTGGGCCTGAACGTCGTGGTCGGCTACGCCGGCCTGCTCGACCTCGGCTACATCGCCTTCTTCGCCATCGGTGCCTACGCGACGGCCTACTTCACCTCACAGACCGCGATGCCGTGGCACGCGCCCTTCGTGCTCAACCCGTTCTTCGTCTTCCCGATCGCGCTGGTCCTTGCCGCGCTCGCCGGCGTCGTCCTGGGCGCGCCGACGCTGCGGCTGCGGGGTGACTACCTGGCGATCGTCACGCTCGGTTTCGGTGAGATCATCCATTTGATCGCGAACAACGCCGACAACATCACGAACGGTGCCCGGGGGGCCTTCGGCGTTCCGCACCTGTCGATCAACCTGCTCGGCCTCGGCTACGAGTGGGGCATCGATCCGCTGCCGTATTACTACCTGCTCCTGGCCATCATCGTCGGAGTCATGATCGCCTTCGGTCGGCTGGAACGGTCCAGGATCGGCCGGGCCTGGGCGGCGATCCGCGAGGACGAGATCGCAGCCGAGGCGACCGGGGTCGCGACCCTGCGGATGAAGCTGCTCGCCTTCGCTATCGGCGCCTCGGTGTCGGGCTTCGCCGGCGTGCTCTTCGCCTCCAAACAGTTCTTCAACCCGCAGAGCTTCAGCCTGCAGGCGTCGTTCTTCGTCGTCGCCGTCGTCATCTTCGGCGGGATGGGTTCCCGGCTCGGGGTGGTGGTCGGTGCCGTCGTCCTCCAGGGCATCGCCTTCTACCTGCGCGACAAGGTCCCGCCCGCGGACCGGTACATCTACTTCGGCGCTGTCATCGTGATCATGATGATCTTCCGTCCGCAGGGACTCGTGCCGTCGCGCCGGCGGCGTCSGGAGATCCAGCTCGCGGAGGCCGGCATCGGCGCGGCGGACTCCCTGGGCGCCGCGCCCACGGGGGGCAAGCCGTGACCAGGGGCGGAGCGCACCGCGTCTCCCCGCCGGGACACCGGCGCTCCCGGGACCGGCAGCGCGGGAGCAGCCAGGGCCGCGGGAGCAGCCAGGGCCGCGGGGACAGCCAGGGCCCGGGGGAAGCCGGGCGCGGCGGAGGCCCGGAGGACCTAGTGGTGGAGGCCCGCGACCTGGCGCTGCGGTTCGGGGGTGTGACCAGCCTCGACGGCGTCTCACTGCGCCAGCGCCGGGGCGAGATCCTGGCGGTGATCGGACCGAACGGGGCCGGCAAGACCTCGCTGTTCAACTGCCTCACCGGGGCATACCGCCCGCAGCAGGGATCGGTCACCTTCTGGCCCCGGCCCGGCCGGCAGGCCGAGCTGGTGGGGCGCAGCCCGCACGCCATCACCCGGCTCGGCGTCGCCCGGACCTTCCAGAACATCCGGCTCTTCCCCGCCCTGTCGGCGCTGGAGAACGTCCAGATCGGGACCGAGGTGCGGCAGCGGTACGGGCCGCTGGCCGCGGTGCTGGGGCTGCCGGGCGCCCGGCGGGCCGAGCGTGACGGCGTGCGGCACGCGCTGGAGCTGCTTGAGCTCGTGGGCCTGCCGCACCGGGCGCACGAGCTCGCCTCGTCGCTGCCCTACGGCGAGCAACGCCGGTTGGAGATCGCCCGGGCGCTCGGTACCGAGCCGCGCCTGCTGCTGCTCGACGAGCCCGCGGCCGGCACGAACCCGGCGGAGAAGCGTGACCTGGCAGAGTTGATCATCCGGATCGCGGGCACCGGGGTGTCGGTCCTGCTCATCGAGCATGACATGCGGCTGGTCATGTCGGTGGCGACCTCGGTGGTGGTGCTCAACTTCGGCCGGATCATCGCGTCCGGCACGCCGGTGGAGGTCCAGCGGGACCCGGCGGTCATCGAGGCRTACCTGGGCCTGGCCGACGCCGGCGCGGTGGATCCCGATGTGGTGGATCCCGATGTGGTGGATCCCGGCGCGGCCGGCCCCRCCGGGTGGAAGGAACTGCGCTGATGCTGCTGACCCTGGCCAATGTCGAGGTCGCCTACGGCGCCGTCACCGCCCTGCGCGGCGTCAGCCTGGAGGTGGCCGAGGGCGAGATCGTCACCCTGCTCGGGGCCAACGGCGCCGGCAAGACAACCACGCTGCGGACGGTCTCCGGACTGCTGCGGCCCCGGGCGGGACAGACGTGGCTGGACGGTCGCCCATTGTCGTCAATTCCGGCGCACGAACTCGTCGGCCGGGGGGTGAGCCACGTGCCCGAGGGCCGGCGAATCTTCCCGAGCATGAGTGTCCGAGAGAACCTCCTGATGGGCGCCTACCACGATCGCCGGCATGTGCGGACCGACCTCGGCCGGGTGCTCGCGCTCTTCCCCCGGCTGGCCGAGCGGATCGCGCAGCCGGGAGGCACGTTGTCCGGCGGCGAGCAGCAGATGCTCGCGATCGGACGCGCGCTGATGAGCCGTCCCCGGCTGATGCTCCTCGACGAGCCGTCGATGGGGCTGGCCCCAATGATCGTTCAGACCATCTTCGAGGTGATCGCGGAGATCAACCGGGAGGGGGTCGCGGTACTGCTGGTCGAGCAGAACGCGGCCTCGGCGCTGCGGATCGCGGGCCGCGGCTACGTGCTGGAGACCGGCGAGGTCGTGCTGGCGGGTACCGCCGCGAGTCTGCTGGCCGACGACCGGGTCCGGCAGGCCTACCTCGGGGAGGACGTCGGCGGCCGGACCACCGCAGGCTGAACCGCCCGCGACCGCTGCTCCGCCCGTCGCCACATCGGCGAGAAACCGCCGTGGCGTGCCGCGGTCGGGTCACCGAGCGTTGGTGGCGCAGGCCGGTGAGCCGAGGACGCGGTCGAGATACGCGTTCGCGAACACCCCGGTCGGGTCGGCGGCGTCGCGCACGGCCAGGAAGTCGTCGAAACGGGGATAGAGCCCACGCAGCGTCGCCGCGTCCAGTGAATGCAGTTTGCCCCAGTGCGGCCGGCCGCCGACCGACAACATGATTTTCTCGGCGAGGCCGAAGTAGTCGCCGTGCGCACCGCGATGATCCACGTGCACGGCGATGTAGGCGGTGTCGCGGCCGTACGCCGTCGATATCGGGATCTCGTCCGCGGCGGCACATCGGACCTCCACCGGGAAGACGGCACGCACGTCCGCGCTCCCCATGGCGTAGACCAGCTCACGCAGCGTCGCGGCGAGATCGGCACGGGGGAGGGCGTACTCCATCTCCTTGAACCGGACCCGGCGGTGGGAGGTGAACACCCGGTAGGACAGGTCGCGGAACGTGCGGCTGCCCGAGGCCCGCGCGCTGACGTGCGCGATGGGCCGCACCGCCGCGGGCATCCGCCGGCCCGTCGTCATCAGCGCGCCGAAGAGGGTGTTCGACACCAGTTCGTCGTCAACCCAGCAGCGCAGCCGGGGCAGCGGCGCCAGGCCGTCGTCGAGCGGACGCCGCTGCCCGCGTCTGACCAGGGCCGTCGTGGTGTGCGGAAACCACGAGAAGCGGAGGTGGTCGGTCTGGTCGACGAGCTCGTCGTAGGTGTCGAGGACCTCGTCCAGGCGCATCGGACCCTCCTGGACCTGCAGGGCGAACAGCGGCACCGCCTGCAGGGTGACCGACGTGACGACGCCGACGGCACCCAGGCCCAGCCGGGCGGCGGCGAACAACTCGGGACGTTCGCCGCGTGAACAGGTGACCACACTGCCGTCGCCGAGTACCACCTCGAGTGCCCGGACCTGGGTGCACAGGCCGCCGAAGCGGCTCCCGGTGCCGTGGGTGCCGGTCGAGATGGCACCCRCGATGGTCACCTCGTCGACGTCGCCCTGGTTGGTCAGGGCGAGCCCGGCCTCCGCGAGCAGCCGGTTCAGCCGGCGCATGGTCATCCCACCGCGCACCGTCACCAGGCCGCTGCCGCCGTCCAGAGCGACGAGGTCGGCGCACCTGTCCAGGCGGACCTGGACGGAGCCCGGGTCCGGGCGGCCGATGGCGCTCATGGAATGGGACGATCCGATCGCCCGGATCTGATGGCCGTCCCGGATGGCGGTACCGACCAGGGCGGAGATCTCCTCCGCGTCGCGGGGGCGGGCGAGGCGCACCGACCGGACGGTCTCGTTGCCCGCCCAGTTGCGCCAGGCCGAGGACTTACCAACGGGCGAGCCCATGGGCACCTCCGTCTGCCGGGACCGATGGCCGCGGTCCGGGGCCGGTCCGAAGTCGGGACCGGCCACCATCGTGAACCGGGCCTTCCCGGCTCCGTCACGCGGGGGGCGGGTGATGGCCGTTCACAGGGCGATGCGTCGTCCGACCTCCGTCCGGGCGRGATGGGCCGGTGGTCACGGACGAGCGACAGGTACGACATGATCCGCGCTTGCGGACTCCGGTGGGATCCGCGGTCGCACATCGGGCAGCAGACTCCGGTAGGCATGACGGGGGGACGATCGTGACCGGAGTACCCCCATCAGCCATCGGCGGGCCGGGCCTTCCACCGTGTGATGCAGGGCCGCGGCGAAGGCGAAGGACAGGGCGAAGTCGGCGAGGATGGYGAGCGCCGTCCCGGCCGCGGTGGTGGCGTCGACCCAGCCGAGTTCCCCGCTGATCGTGAGTGTGGCGGGGTGAATGAGATAGAAGGCGTAGGAGATCTCGCCGAAATAGACGAGTGGGCGGGAGCTGAACACCGGAATCCGGCGGCCGTCCGCCTCACGGGTGCCGGCCAGGAAGATGATGATGGCAAACGCCGGCAGTGTGAGCGTGTCCATGAATCCCTGTAGATGGCCGTAGCGGTAGCCCAGGAGTATCGGGACGACCAGCCAGGCGCAGGAGAAGGCGGTGAGCATCCGACGCTGCCACGGCGTTGCGCGGGCACCCTCACGAGCCAGCAACCCAAGGACCACGCCAAGGACGAACTCGCCGAGCCGCACCGCCGGGTTCGCGTACGCGGCAAGATCGAACCGAGAGCCCGCGGTGCTCGCCGCACATGCCACGGCCGCGGCAGGGAGAACGAACAGGAGCGCGGCGCGGATGCGTTCGGGGTTGGTGCGGGTCGCGAACCTGCGGTACACGTGGGGGAAGACCAGGTAGAAGAACGCCTCGCAGGACAACGACCACAGCACGGCACCACCCCAGCCGAAATAGATCGACTGGGTTGGAACCCATGCCTGGACGAGGAGCAGACTCGGCAGGATGGAGAGGGGCTTCGAGCCGAAGTCCCCCAATGTCCCCAGCGGCCACGCGATCGCGAGCCAGATCCAGATGGCGGCGAAGTACAGGGGATAGACCCGGGCGAACCGGCGCCAGTAGAACTGCCCCGCGGTGATYGGCCTGGTCGCCCAGGTGAGGACGAACCCCGACAGCACGAAGAAGAACGTGACGCCCACGTAACCGATGTTGCCCAGCACCGCGACCACCGGCAGGGTCCCCTGGACGTCCGCGTGGATGTGGCGGAGGAACACCAGAGTGGCGGCGACTCCCCGCAAGCCGGTCAACGTGGGCAGCTCCAGCCCGGTCTGAGGTGCTGGGAGCTGCCGCGAGGGACGGAAGCTCTCCTGCTGGGCRGATTCTGGCGAGGTCCTCCGGGTCAACGCGCCCCCTTGATCGTCAGCCGTGCRTGCCGTCCCAGGCGAGGCCACGGCGATACCTCGGAGGAACAAACACTAACGTAGGTGTTGAATTGCCCATCGCGCCCCCGATCGGGTGAACATCGTGGCGCCGGCAGCCGGCTAGCGGGCGAACCTGGGACCTGGGCGGCAGTCGCCGCACAGCGTTGTGAGGTCTAGCCCGTCTGCGGACGAGCTACGAACGAGTCCACTGGTCCGGGTCCATAGGTGGGGCGTATCACGATCTCGGTGATACTCGCGCGGTCGGGAAGTGCCACTGCCCCGGTCACGACGTCGGCGATGTCGTCGGGCGCGATGAGCAGGTCGGCATTCCACGCCCGCCCCTCGGCCTGGAAGATTTTTTGCTGCATGGGGGTCGCCGTGCGGCCCGGGAAGACCGTGCACACMCGCACCCCGGCAGCCGAGACCTCCGCCCGCAGGCTGTCGGCGATCGCCCGCAGGGCGTGCTTGGCCGCGGCGTACTGGCCGACGCCGGCGCCGGCGGACAAGCCCTGGGTGGAGTTGATGAACACCACGTCGCCACCGGTCCGGACGAGGTCCGGAATCAGCATCTGGGTGAGCACATAGGGCGCGCGTACATTGATGTCCAGCTGTTCGTCAAGGTCGGTCAGTGGGGCGTCGGCGATCGCGCCGCGGTGGTAGGCCCCTGCCGAGTGCACCAGGATCTTCAGGTCCGTGGGCTGATCACGGACCATGTCGACCAGACAGCCGCGGTCCGCGGGATCGGTGATGTCCGCAGCCTGGTGATGGATGGTCAGACCGACCTCGTCGGCCTCCTTGACCATCCTCGCCAGCACCTCCTCATCGCGACCGGTCGCGATGACAAATGCGCCGGCCCGCGCCAACCGAAGGGCGACGGCGCGCCCGATCCCGCTGGAGGCACCGGTGACCAGTGCGCCGCGGCCGGCGAGCTGGGGCAGGTGGGGCAGGTGGGTACGCGGACTTCCGCCTAGCAGATGGTCGGCACAGGCGATGGCCAGGTTCTGCTTTGCCGTCACTGCTTGGACGCTCCTCGGCAGAGTGGCGCAGGTCGCTAACCTGGACGAACACGAGCAGGCTGCCGCTGGGATCCGCGGACGGGTCCCGTTCGCCAGCGCGAACACGCGTCGATGCGGGTCGATCGCGGCTATCTGCGGCGAAGTAGCCACATCCCGCACGGTTGCGACTGTACCATCACGTAACGGTCGAGTATGCGTTGGCGCCCAGGGCCGCCCCAGCTCTCCAATCCCCGCCAGGAACGCGGTCAGGTCGAGTGGAGCGACCGAGGCCGGCGGCTTCCGCTGTCGCTGCGATCAGCGGATCGGGGACGCTCGGGRCCCGGTGATGGCCGGCTGCGGCGGCAAGCGTGCGGCGCGGATACTCGACACGCGAGATTCCGKCTCGGGCGGAGGCAGCGTCGAGCTTGGGGAGAACCGCGTCGGCACGTCACGTACGAGGATGTCGGCCACCGGCGTCACCTCACAGGTTCAATATCAGATTCCTCAATCGCGATATCATGGCCGCTTCTGTGCGGGCACCTACCCCACTCACCTCGCAACTCACCTCGCACGTACCCAAAGGTGTCCTGCGGCGGACTGCAGCCCGGCGGAGGCTTGGAGGAGGAAGGAGAGCAACGTCCCCGCCAGCGACGCGCCGATCGCGATCGACCAGCCCGCCGGACCGAGCGGGGTGCAACCGAAGAACTGGCTGACGCCTGGCATCTGCACGATGGCGGCCAGGACGACCGCCGAGGCGGCGATGCTCAGCAGGACCGTCCGGCTGCGGCCGCCGACGAGCAGCGTCTGGCCCAGTTGCGAGCCGACGAGCGCGGCGAGGCCGACCGTGTTCGCGTGCCGTCGGCGCCCGGTGAGGCGGGCGATGATCCAGGCACCCGTGGCGGCGAGGGTCGTGGCGACCGCCCGCACCGCGATCTCCCGGTTCAGGGCGGTACCGAGGGAGCGCTCCGGGCCCTCGCTGAGGAGCTGTCCGGTCGCCTCCGGATCCGGCTCGCGCAGCGCGACGGCCAGGGCCGGGGCGAGATCGGTGAGCAGGTTGACGAGCAGCAGTTGCCGCGCGGACAGTGGCGACCGCCCGGTGGCCATGGAGCCGAGGAGAGTGAACGCGATCTCGCCGAGGTTCCCGCCCACGAAGATGCCCAGGGCCTGGCGGACCGAGGCCCACATCGAACGGCCCTCGACGAGCACGTCGATGATCGTGTTCAGCTGGTCGTCCGTCACGATCACGTCGGCGGCGGCCCGGGCCGCCGGCGTGCCACGCCGGCCCAGCGCGAGGCCGACGTCGGCGAGCCGGATGGCGGGCGCGTCGTTGGCGCCGTCGCCGGTCATCGCCACCGTCTTGCCCAGCCGCTGGTAGGCCTCCACGACCCGCACCTTATGCAGCGGAGTGCTCCGGGCGATCACGGCCACCCTGGGCAGGACCGCGTCCAGGGCCTCGTCGTCCATGGCTTCGAGCTCGACACCCGTCAGCATGATCTGGTCGTCGGTGAGCACTCCCAGTTCGGTGGCGATCGTCCTGGCGGTGGCCGGATGGTCTCCGGTCATCATCAGCACCTGCACGCCCGCGGCGCGCAGCGCCTCCAGCGACGCCCCGGCCGTGGTCCGGACCGGGTCGGACAGGACGAGGAAGCCGAGGAAGGCCAACTCGGCCACGCTGTCATCGGTGAGTTCCTCGTCCGCCGGTCGGGGCGCGGACCCCAGGTCGCGATCGGCCACCGCGAGGACGCGGTAGCCCGCGCCCGCGAGCCGGCTGTGCTCCTGGATGAGCCTCGCCCGCCGGCGGTCGTTCAGCGGTGCCGTTCCGTCGGCGGTCCGGATGCGGGCGCACCGTGGCAGCAGCACCTCGGGCGCCCCTTTGACGCTCAGCACCGTGGTCGTGCCGGCATCCCCCACTGCCGCGTGGTAGCCGCGGCCCGGCTCGAAGGGAAGCGAGGCCGTCGGCGACCACACGGCGAGACCGTACTCGCGGGTCACCGCCGCCGCGGCCGCTCCCTTCTGCACCGCGCGATCGGTCGGATGCGGCAACTTCTTCTTTCCTTTGCCGCGCGGCGTGGCGCGTAGCCCGGCGGCCAGCACCCGCCGATGCGTCGCTCCGAACTCGGTCACCGCGGCGGTGTGCGTGCCGTCCGAGACGGCGTGCAGGCGGATCCTGCCCTCGGTGAGCGTTCCGGTCTTGTCGAAACCCAGCACGTCCACCCGGCCGAGGGTCTCGATGGTGCGGGGGTTGCGTACCAGCGCGCCCCGTGCCGAGAGCCGTCGGGCGGCGGAAAGCTGGGCGGCGGTCGCGAGGAAGGGCAGCCCTTCGGGCACCGCCGCGACGGCGAGCGCCACCCCGGCGCTGAGCGTGTCCCGGATCGGCAGGCCACGGATCAACCCGGAGGCCAACAGTGCCCCGGCGGCGGCGAGCGCCACCGGAATGGTGAGATCGGTGATTGTGGACAGTCGCGCCTCGACGCCGCTGAGCCGGGCGGGACCGGCGGTCGCGGCCATGCTGCGCCCCGCCTCGGTGGCCGAGCCGGTGGCCACCACCACGCCGGYGCCCCGCCCGCCGGCGACGGTCGTTCCTTCGTAGATCATCGAGGAGCGGTCTGCCAGGTTGGCGGCTGCCACCGGTCCGGGCGATTTCGTGACCGGCATGGACTCGCCGGTCAGCGACGACTCGTCGACGTCGAGCCCCGTCGTCGACAGGAGCCGGCAGTCCGCGGGGACGACATCCCCGGCCCCGACCATGATGATGTCGCCCGGGACCAGGTCGTCCGCCGGCAGCTTGGTCTCCTCGCCGTCCCGCAGCACCCGGGCCGGAACCGCCGAGACGGCGAACAGTCGGGCGAGTGCCCGGTCCGCCCGTATCTGCTGGACCGCGCCGGCGAACGCCGAGCCGATCGCGACGCTGAGCACCAGACCGGCGTCCAGCACGGAACCGGTCGCGGCCGACAGCGCGGCGCCGCCGAGGAGGACGGGGGTGAGCGGGTTGGCCAGTTCGGCCGCGAACGCCCGGACGAGGCTGGGCGCGGTCGCCTGCATCGACACCGCGCCGTCCTGGCGGCGTCGCGCCGCCTCCTCGGTGGACAGCCCACCCGGGCGGCTGTTGTCCAGCAGAGCCAGGCAGTCCTCGGCCGGCAGGATGTGCCACGGGGTACGGGGGACTGCGGGCGGCGGGGGGCGGCGACCCAGTTCCCGCGCCGCCCAGATCCCCTCGCCGAGGGCGGCGGTGACCGCCGCGGTGACCATTGTCATGGCCCGGGAGACCAGCCGCGGGTCGGCCCCGGTGAGCATGGCCAACGCACCGGCACCCGAGCCCACCTGGGCGAGCCGCACCGCGTGCCGGCTCACCTGGGCGGCCGCGGCGACCGCCTCGATCACGAGGCTGGCGGCGGCCAGGTCATTCCCAACCAGGATGTGCGCCCCCCAGGCCGGCGAGCCGTCGTGGCCGTTCACGCCGACGCCGCAGTCCGCGGTGCCGACCGCGGCCCGTCGGCGGGACACGACCAGGACGCCGCCGCGCTCGGCCTGCAGACCGCGGATCGTCCCGACCAACCGGTCCCCCCCGGGTACCCCGGGAAGGTTGTYGGTGTCCTCCACTGTTCCGCCGGCGCCGGCGGGAGGGTCACCGGCGATGAACACCGCMCGCCCGGAACGGCGGCAGGCGGCCAGCAGGTGGTGGCTCCCCTCCGCTCGCCCGGGTTCGACCGACACGATGGCCATCAGCCTGCTGCCCTGAGCCAGACCGAGCACCGTGTCCGCCCCGGACCGGGCCAGTTCGCGGCGCTCCCGGACACCGGTCCGGCCGCGCAGGCCGAGCTGTTCCACCGGCCCGAGGGCCCAGCCCTCCGCGGTGGCGACGGCGCTGATACCGGCCGGACGGAACAGGGCGTGCGCGCGGACCGCGACGTCGCTGCGGTTCGCACCGGCCAGCGGCACGACGTCGGCGATTATGCGTTCCTCTCCGCGCAGGACGTCGGCGTCGATGACGATGGTGTCGACGCGGTCGAGCACCCGCAGGGCCGCCGAATCCATGACGTGGACGCCGCGGCGCGCCAGGACGCGGGTCAACTGGGCGGCGAAGCCCTCCCGCCCGACCCGGGCCGGGCGTGGCAGCGAGGTGGCGGCCAGCGCCACGGCACGGCGCGGATTCCCGGTGGCGGCGGTGGCGAACCCGCCGAGCCCGCCGAGCACGGCGAGGTCGGCGTAGCGCTCCACCGGACCGTCCGGCAGCGGTCGCGGCCGTTCGGTCACCACCGGCTCGGCCGCGGCCCAGTCCGGATGACCGAGCAGCCCGTCCCGAGCCGTCATGAAGGCGTCCCGGCGCGCACGCGCCTCGCCCAGCGCGACCATCCGGTAGCCGGCGTCGACCGCGAGACCGAGATTCCCCTGCGCCAGGGCGAGGGCACCGGCGTTGACCAGCCCGAGGACGACGTCGGCCCGGCCCGCGCCGAGCATCTGCTCCACCCACCGGCGCAGCCGGGGTTGGGTGTCGACGAGGGTGACCAGCGATGCGATCTCGATGGGCAGTGGCACCGCCCGGGCGAGCCGGCCCGCCGACGCCAGCGCGAACGCGACCCCGTCGGCCGCCAGTGCCGCGGCCGTCCGGCGGACCGGCGCCGCGAACCTCGCCACCGCTCCCGGCTTCGGTTCGAGCGCGACGCCCTCCACCCGGCCGAGGGCCGCGACCAGGTCGTCGAGGGTGGGGGGCGGTTCGGCGAGCCCGATCAGGACACATTGCAACGGCTCGTTGACCCGGGCCCACGCCACCCCGGGCTGATTCTCCAGTACTCGTTCCAGCTGCCGGCGACGGGATTCGCCGGCAGGCCCGGAGATCCCCCGGATCCCGAGACTGAGAAGGTGGTGGGCGTCGGCCCTCCCCCGCGGTTCGCCGGCCGCCGTGGAGCCGGCGATCTCGCGATCGGCGCCGTCGCGATCGGCGCCGTCGCGATCGACGCCGCGGGGCGTGGGGGGCCCGGGTGCGAGGGAACCGGGCTTTGAATCCGGACTCCACCCGGTCCGGGTATGGGCAAGAACCGTATGGGCGAGAACCGGCTGGGCCACCGCCCCCAGGAGGGCGCTCGGCACGCGCAGGACGGTCCGGGCTGCGGGCAGACGCATCCGCGCGGCCTCCTCCTCATCATTGCGTGATCATCGCGTGCGGCGGGCGCGGGCCACGGCTGCCTCGTAGTCCTAACCGACTACCCTCTCCGCACGCGTACTAACTGATCGTTCTAGGAGATCAGTTAGTACGAGGACCGGACGCCGTGGCTCTGCACCGCCCCCCGGGCGGTGGCCAGCGCCTGCGGTGAGAAGTTGATGTTGGACTGGTCCATGAAACTGAAGGCGAACAGCCCGTCCAGGCTGAGCTTGCGCACCTCGTCACCGGCGAGCAGGGCGTGCATGTCCGCGTCCCAGGCCGCCTGCGACCCCGACTTGAAATGCGCCACCATGACCGGGCCGTACTGTCCCAGCAGCTTCGTCATGTTCCGCACGTCGGCGGCGTTGGAATCGTTCCCCATCGCCTGGAAGCTCTGGAAGTCCGACGCCCGCAGCACGTCCGCGAAGTGTGTGATCAGAGAGCGGCCGCCGCCCTTCACCGGATCGTCCCAGCGGCTCTGCCAACCGCCCCAGCCCAGCGACACCCGGGCGTTGGGCGCCCCGGCATGGAAGATCTCCTGGGTCGCCAGATAGCGGTCCTGCAGAGCCCGGTAGTAGTTCGTGGTCTCGGGTGTGGCGGCCCACTCGTTGGACTGGCACGGATATGTCTGCAGTTCGGTGAAGAGCGTGACGTAGAGCGCCGGGCCGTTCGCGGGTCCGGCGAAGATCGAGGCGAGCTCGCGGGCGTCGGTGAGAAAGGCGCCGGACAACGGGTACTCCCGGCCGCAGGCGGGGCCATGGGAGGTCTGGAAGGTCCCCACGCTGCCGGTGCCGTCGAGCCAGACGACGAGATGAATGCCGTGGCCGGAACGGTAGACCTCGGGAATCAGGTCCGCCCGCCACTTCCGTAGAAAGCTCAGGTCGCCCGGGCCGTTGTACCAGGTGGTGAGAAAGTCCAGGTTCCCGGCGAGCGGCGAGGCGAGGGCGCTGTCGAGCGCCGGCCCGAGACCAAAGCGCAGCTTGCCCGGCTGGGTCGCCGGGACGGGTCGGATTCCCGCCGCCAGCGCCCGGCCCCAGGGGCCGGGCCGCGGATCCCCTTCATCGTGTGGTGCATGGGCGCCGGGTGGTGCATGGGCGCCGGGTGGTGCATGGGCGCCGGGTGGTGCATGGGCGCCGGGTGGGCCGGGAAGGCTGGCCGCGCTGGTGGGCCCTGGTCTGTCCGGGCTACTGGGCCCGGCCGCGCTGCTGCCGTCGCGGCCGCGGTGTTCGTGACCGAGGGTCGCGACAAGAACAGCACTCATGGCGAGGAGGACGAGGACGAGTGCGCCGGGATGTCGCGGCATTCGACTACGTAGGGACACGATCCTCCTGCCGCGGTTGCCGGGTAGCGGCGAAATTGTAGTTGATTAGACGCGCATCGGAGTCATTCTTCGTGGGTGAGTCGAGCGGAGCGGGTGAGGGACTCTGACGGCGATGGTGACTTTCCGTAGTAATTTTCGCCGGGTTGTCGATGCTTGGCGTGAGCGATCTGTCGCCTAAGGGAAAATCCGCCTAGTGCCGGGTGAGTGCTCCTCCTTCCGGGTGTTCGATGATGGCGTTTCCTGACATCGCCCTGTGGCGTGCCCGGCGCGCCCGGCGCGGACGCCCGTGCGGAACCCCGGCTGAGCAGGAGGAGCATGACCGCCGACCCGGATCTTCGGATGAGCACCGCTCTCATCACCGGCGCATCCTCGGGCATCGGCGCGGCGTTCGCCGAGGCATACGCGGACCGTGGAGCCCGGCTCGTCCTCGTGGCGCCGTCCGAGCCGAGGCTGTGGATGGTCGCGGAGCGCCTCGGCGCCCGGTACGGCACCGAGGCGCACGTCATCGCGGTCGACCTCGCCGACGAGCGTGGTCCGGACCGCCTCGCCGAGGCAGTCGCCGAAGCGGGCCTGGAGGTCGACATCCTCGTCAACAACRCCGGGTTCGGGACACGCGGTCCCTACCACGAGCTGTCCGCCGACCGGGATCACCGTGAGGTGATGCTGAACGTGGTGGCTGTCGAACGGGTCGCGCACCTGTTCCTGCCGGGCATGGTGGCCCGGGGCCGCGGCACGGTCATCAACGTCTCCTCCACCTCGGGTTTCCAGGCCGTCCCGTACATGACCGTCTACGGGGCCTCGAAGGCCTTCGTCCTGTCGTTCTCGATCGGCCTGTGGGCCGAGTACCGCCGGCGGGGGGTGCGCGTCCTCGCGTTATGCCCCGGACCGACCGACACCGAGTTCTTCGAGGTGCTGGGAACCCGGATGTCCGCCGGTGGCCGGTTGCGGACCACGGACGAGGTGATCGCCACCGCGTTCCGTGCCCTCGACCGCGGCCAGCCGTACGTCATCGACGGACGGCTGAACTACCTGACCTCCAACGCCTCCCGGCTGCTGCCGCGCGGACTGGTCGCGCGGATCACCGAACGGGTACTGCGCCCCGGCCGCTCGCGGCCGCCGGACCCGTCGATGTCAGTCCGCCGAGTTCGGCCACCAGCTCGTAGGAGCGGATCCGGTCCGCCAGCCGGGTGACGTTGGTGACGACCATGACCTCGTCGGCACCCGTCTCGTCGAGCAGCGCGTCGATCCCCGCGCGAACCGTCACCGGGGAGCCGACGATGTGCGAGGCGGTGGCGGCCTCCGCGATCGACCGCTCCCGCGAGGTCCACGGGTAGGCGGCGGCCTCCTCGGGCGAAGGGAACACCCCGGGGCGGCCGCTACGCAGCCGCAGCATCGCCAGCCGCTGCGGTCCGGCCAGCCACTGCGCGTGCTCGTCGTCGGCGGCACAGAGCACCGCGGCGGCGACGATCGCATACGGTCGTTCCCGGCCGGGCGAGGGACGGAAGGACTTCCGGTAGAGCTCCAACGCCGGCACCGTGTTCACCGAGCTGAAATGGTGCGCGAACGCGAACGGCAGGCCGAGCATGCCGGCCACCTGGGCGCTGTAGCCACTCGATCCCAGCAACCAGATGGGCGGTACCTCGGCCCGCGGGAACGCGGTGACGCCGCGCCTCGGGTGCGAGTCGGGGAAATTCCCCCCGGCCAGAAAGGTCGTCAGTTCGGYGAGCTGCTCGGGGAAGTCGTCGATGGCTGACAGATCGCTGGTGCGGCGTAGAGCCCGGGCGGTCGCGGGATCGGTGCCGGGAGCACGGCCGACACCCAGATCGATCCGTCCCGGGAAGAGGGTGCCCAACGTGCCGAACTGTTCGGCGATGGCGAGTGGCGCATGGTTGGGCAGCATCACCCCACCGGACCCCACCCTGAGGGTGGTGGTGGCCGCGGCGACCTGACCGATGAGGATCGAGGTCGCCGAGCTTGCGATCCCCGGGATGCCATGATGCTCGGCCAACCAGTATCGGGTGTATCCGAGCCTTTCGGCATGTCGGGCGAGTTCGAGTGTCCCGTGGACCGCGTCGGTGGCGGGGACRCCGGTGCCCACCGGGACGAGATCCAACACGGACAGGGGGACAGGTCGGGCCGGGCTCACGGCTGGTTACAACGAAGCATCCGGCCGCGCTCTTCCCCGGGCACCCCGGGGGCCATCAGCCGCCGACCGTCTCCATGTAGTCCTCGGCCACCTCGTCGAGATCGTCCGTCGGATAACCGAGGGCGACGCGCACCCGCCGCCGGCCGACCAGCAGGAGATCGAGCATGAAGTCGGGGACCGTGGCGTGCTCGCAGCGGTGGTAGCCCATGGTGAACCAGGCGTGGGCGTCGGTGAGCAGACCGATTGACTCCAGGCTCTCGGCCACGGCCTCGTAGACGCCCGGATCGACCGACCGGGACGCCTTCAGCTCGGCCCGCAGCGCGGCCGCRTCGTCCTGCTGACCGTTGCGCAGCAGGCCGTCATGCAGCCAGACGCGGGGATCGACCGGGCACTTGCCGCCGTCCGCCACCGCCGCCCGGTAGCAGCGGATCGCCTCGTCCCAGTCGTCCGCGAGCCCGTACTGGCTGCCCGCGTCGACCAGCAGGGATGCCCGGGTGACGCGTTCGCTGTGCGTCTCGCTCCGTTCGGCCAGGGCCTCCAGAGTGGCCGCCGCGCCGCGATGGTCGCCGTTTCCCGCGGCCTTGAAGACGATCTCGTCTACGTCGTCATCYGAAAGGCCGTCATCCGAAAGGCCGTCATCCGAAAGGCCGTCRTCCGAAAGCATGGGAATATTGTCACCCCCGGTTGTGGGGCCGGCACGCGGGCGGCGTGCTCTTCGATGGCGGTCTCATATGGTACCCGTCAGCCGGATCGGTACCCGTCAGCCGGATCAGGATCGACGGGCCATCTTGAGGGTCTTCTCCAACTGCTCGCGGTCCACCTCGGCGACCCGGCCGTTCGTCGGGACGGTCGGGATGTGGCCACCGCCGAGGACGAGGTCGGTGGTGTGCCGCAGGCCCATGTCCTTCTGCTCCACGTCAAGGATGGCCTCCTCGACCCGGTAGAGCTTCTCGATCCTGGAGACCTTCGCCTCGACCTGGGCCGCGACGATGCGCAGCCGCCGTTCGGCCTTGGCCAGCCGCCGTTCGAGCCGACGGTCGACGATGTTGGGCATCGGCTCGTCCCGTTCCGTCGGGTCGTGCAGGTAGAGCTCGACCGCGACGGCGACCAGCGGGATCAACGCCTGGAACACGATCACCGCGCCGCCGGTGCTCTCGCTGGCCGATCCCTGGGTGCGCACCAGCACTCCGGCGATGGACAGCAGCAGGAAGATCGCGGTGGTGAGGGTCAAGGCCAGCGGCGACGACTTCGACTCCACCAGCTGCTCGCGGATCTCCGGATCGATCTTGAACCGGCCCGCGTCGGCGTCGGCGAGCATCTGCTTCTGGGCCCGTGCGAGGATCGACGCCTTGATGCCGTGGGCGAGCGCCACCCCGGCGATGAACACGGCGACCCCCAGCAGGCCGCCCAGCCACCATTCGGGCCCGTACCCGCCGACATCGGCGAGGACGGCGTAGGACTGGGCGAAGACGTAGAAGTCCAGCGCCGCGAGCACCGTCAGCACCGCGGCCCGGGCCGGGCCCGCCAGTGCCATCTGCGGGATGCGTTCCTGCACCCCGACGCTGCGCCACAGCCGGCCCTGCTCGACCTTGTTCTTGATCAGCTCGGTCCGCCGCTCTCGGCGTTCGGCCCGGGAGTCGATCTCCATCCGGAGCTCGGCGATCAGCTCTTCCAGGGTCCGTCCGTCGGCCCGGACCGCGGCGCGGACCTCCTGGACCTCCGCGTCCTCGAGGCTCTTGAGGACCTTCGGGCGGGTCTCGGCGCCCRCCAGCGCAATGTCGGCGTCTCCCACCCGGCGGATGAGCTGCTTGGCCAGACGCCCTGGCTGGTTTCCCCTACGCAGCACCTTGGAGGTTCCTACTTTCCGATCTCGGTCCTTCCGGGTTCGACCGGACGGGTTCGACGGGACATTCGACGAGAGGTTCCACGGAGCTGTCGGCCTCGTCGGCTGCTGGTCGGTGTGGTTGGCGTGGTCGGCCGGTCAGTCGATCGGACGGGCGAAGGTGCCGCCGACGAAGCAGAGCATGGCGCAGACGATGCCGAGCACCGAGGCGACCATCGCCTCGCGCGCACCCTGGGCCTCGTCACCGGAGAAGACCATGGTCAGTACGAGCGTGCCGACCCCGACGACCGCACCGACGGCCCCCAGCAGGAACCGTCGCTGGATGGTCTCCCGCGGCGGCAGCCTGGACAGYGCGTCGATCGGGGCGATCCGGCCGGCCCGGGCCTGGTTGCCCACACGGCGGCGGATGTCGCGCAGTCGGAAGGTGTTCCCGGTGATGAAGAAGCTGAGCGCGGTCACGATCATCGAGCCGGTGACGGAGACCTTCGCGAACGGCGACGACAGGGTCAGCCAGACCCAGATCTCCAGCACCGCGAGCATGAGCAGACAGCTGGTGATCACGACCGTCGAGCGCATGAGGGCCGGGCTGAAATGCTGCTCCTCGGGCTCGTGAAGAACACCCATGGGTCGCCTCCTTGCGTGGGTTTCCACCGGTGCTGTCGCGATCATCAGTGGCTCGGACGTGTCGGCGTGGTGCGCGCCGCGGCGGATGCGGACGGGGTGTTCCGGGATCTCGGGTGCTCCGGCGACGGTCGCGGCCGGACTTGAGGTGGCGGTGAGAGTGGTCAGTGCAGTGCCGCTTTCGATGGGGCCGGGCTGGTCGGGGGCATGAGGATGATGACGCCGGGTGTCCGGCCGGGGCGGGGCCGTCCTAGCTGCAGTCACTGCTGATCCGTCGGCACAGCTCGCCCTTGAGGTAACGGGCGAGGTCCTGCTGCGGGCGGTCCGCTGATCCCTCGTTGACGCCGATGAAACGCACCCTGTCGTTTCCGACGGAGGTGATCTGCCGCGTCTCGAAGCACCGTTTGACCAGTGCCTCGGCGATCGACACGGAGGCCTTCTTACCGTCGACGTTGAGGCAGTCGKAGTCCTGGCCGGTCCCCAGGAGGTCCGTCCAGACCAGCACGGTCACCTCGTTGACCTTCACATCGGGCGTGGAACGGACGGCGTTGATCTCGTCGTYGATGCCGGCGAGCAGGCCCGTCACGCTGCCCTTCGGGCTGACCCGCTCGGTTTGGACGATGTGGTCGATCTCCTGACTGAGCACCTTCGACGCGGCGAGCCGGTCCTTCTCCTCGYGTCGGTCGTTGTTCCGAGTGATCTGGAACATCCGGTCACCGTGGAAGCAGTCCGAGTAGGTCATCGGGCCGCCGCCGCTGGCGACCAGCCGGATGTACTCGCCGTTCTTCAGCGCGGTGTCGAGATAGGGCTGGGTCCGGGCGGTCACCCGCCCGGCCGTCTCGGGCGAGTTGTCGGACAGGTCGAGAAGGATCAGTAGCAGGGGTGCGCCGTTGTCCGGGGCCTTCTCCTGGTATCGGGTGCAGTCCAACGGAGCGGAGGCGTCGGCCCTGCCCAGCAGACCGCCGGTGTTGCAGGCGGTGAGCATCGGCGTCGCGAGCAGCGTCGCCGCGACCAGACCGGCGAGCCGCCTGCGCCGGGCCCGTCGCCGCGGCCCGGCAACCATCAGATCGTCCTCGGTGGCATCCTCGGCCGCCACCGTGGGAGCGACGGGAACAGCGACGGGAACATTGCTCGTCATCGCAGCACGATCTCCACTCGGCRCCGGCTCGCGTCGGCGACGCCGTCCTGCGCGCCTTCCTCGCCCTTGCCCTCGACCTCCAGCACCGAGCCGGGGATGCCCTGAGTAGCAAGCCACGACTCGACCGCCTTGGCGCGATCCTGCGACAGCCGCAGGTTGTCCTCGGTCCGACCCAGCCCATCGCTGTACCCGATGACCGCGATGTGGCCGGGGTGTTCACGGATCGACGGCAGAATCTGCCCCAACGCGGTCACGGCCTCCCTCCGGAGCTCACTGCTGTTCGAGTCGAACAGGTAGTCAGCGCTGACCGTCGTCACCTGGCTGCCGTCCGGCTGGGTGATGAACTTGCTCAACGGTGGCAACGGATCAGCCGCGACGRCAGGCGCGATCCGGGTAGCCCGTGGCGCCGGAGTGAACGAGGCGGTGTCGCCGCCGCTGGAGGAGCACCCGGCCACGAGCCCCAGCGCCGCTGTCATGACCACGCCCGCGCACGTGCGGACGGCCGGATTGCCGCGTCGCCTGAACGTGGCATCTCCGGGTGTGGAGTGAGCGTGATACACGGTCTGCCCCTAACGGCGAATCCGGGGCTCACCATAACGGGGGGGATCGGGCCGTCTCACCGCACCCTGGGGCGTTGTTCGCATAGTGTGTCAGCCCGTCGCGGCGTTGAGTCGGTGGCCTGGTACGCGCCGCATCCATGCTGATCGGCACCCGAGGCCCCGGAAGGGAGCTGGGTTACGAAGATCGAGGTGGAGGGGACGTATCCGCCCCGGATCGGTCCCCATTGCCCCCAGGCCCGCTCCTGGCCAGGAGGCCATTCCGGCTCGATGACGTCGAGCAGGATCAATCCCGCGGCGACGATCTCGCGGACCCGGTCGCCCATTGTGCGGTGCGTCTCGGTGTAGATCGCGCTGCCCTGCTCGTCATGCTCGGTGTAGGCGCGTCGGTCGAAGTAGCTGTGGAAGACCCGCAGGCCGTTCTCGTCCGGGTCATCCGGCAGGCACCAGACGAACGGATGGGTCGTGGAGAACACCCAGCGGCCGCCCGGCCGCAGCACCCGGGCGATCTCCCGCATCACGGTGCCACTGTCGGCGACGAACGGGACCGCGCCGAACGCCGAGCAGGCCACGTCCACGCTGGCGGCCGCGAACGGGAGCGCCGTGGCGTCCGCCTGGACGAGCGGCACATCGATACCGGTGCGGATCCCGAGCGCGCGGGCCTGGTCCAGCTGTCCGCCGGACAGGTCGAATCCCACCACCCGGGCGCCCTGCCCGCGCAGCCAGCGGGCGCACTGCGCGCCGCCGCAGCCGACTTCCAGGACCACCTTGCCGGCGACGTCGCCGAGCAACCCGATCTCGGACTYCCGCAGTCCCTCCGGGCACCAGCAGAAGTCGCTGTCGCCGAGGAACGCGCCGTGCTCCGACTGGTAGTCCGCCGCGGCATCGTCCCAGTAGAAGCGGCTCGCCCGGCGGGCCGTGTCCGGGTCGATGTCACGGTAGCCGTAGGCCGGCAGCGGCGCGGAACCGTCCTGATCGGTGTGGCTTGGGCCGGTGTGGCTTGGGCCGGTGTGGCTTGGGCCGGTGTGGCTTGGGCCGGTGTGGCTTGGGCCGGTGTGGCTCGGACTGGTGCGGTCGGTTGGGCCGGTGGTGCCGATGCTGTCGATTGTGCCGGTGCTGTCGGCGATGTTGTCTGGACTTTCCACGGTGACCCATGCTGGCATCCGGACCCGCGGCCACTCCGCTCGGGATGGGCGTTCAGGTCACGACCGGGGCCTGTTTACGGAGCGTGATGGGTGACGGCCGCGCCGATCACCGCGCGGTCCTCGGTGATGGTGACCGGCGTGTACACCACCACGCCGGCGGGATTGCGGTCGACGAGACGTCCGCGGCGGCTCTCCCCGACAAGACGGGCCCGGCCCTCCAGCGACCCCACGCCCACCTCGTGGTCGGCYGGGCCGAACGGGCCGGTACCGACCAGCCCGGCCTGCTCGGGAACCTCGGTCACGTAGATCCGCACGATCGCTCCGGGCACGGTCGTCCAGCGCAGGACGGTGCCGCCCAGGGTGGAACGGGCCTCCAGATCCACCACCGCGCGCGGCCGTGCGACGACCCGCACCAGTACCTCCGCGGCACCCGACGGGGCGACGAGACTATCCGAGGCGTCCGCTCCGGCGACCCACACCTGGTAGCGGTAGATCGCGCCGGGTGCGGTGTCCTGGTCGAGGAAATAGCCGTCGGATCCGCGGAACCGGCGCTTCGCGCCCGACAGCGGGGAGGTCTCGGCGAAGGTCCGTTCGATGACGATGCAGCCCTGCCCCGGAACCGGTCGCCAGGACAGCGCGACCGCGTCGTCGATCATGCTCGCCCGCAGCGCCGTGACGGGCGGGAAGAGCGTGCGGGTCGGGGTGCGGACCGGTACGGACCGCAGCTGGCCGGATTCGCCGGACACCGTGGTGACCACCTCGTGCCAGTGCGGGACGCCCCTGGGCACGCCGGCGTCGAACAGCTCGGTGGCCGTGGTGATGCCCAGGCTGCGTTCGCGGCGGCCGCCGGGGGCCGTGGGGTCGACAAGAACACGCGACACCCGGTAGGAGGCGCCCTGCGTGGTCGATGGTTCCCATCGGAGCAGGACCGCGCCGTCCTGCTCCACCGCGGTGAGCTCCGTCGGGGCGGCAGGACGGCCGGTCTGCGGCGCGCCGGGATCGACGTGTCCGCTGGGCGCCTGGCCGGGCACCTGGCTGGGCGCCTGGCCGGGCACCTGGCTGGGCGCCTGGCCGGGCACCTGGCTGGGCGCCGCTCTGGCGGTGGGCCCTGGATGCCAGGACAGCTCGTCAACGTGGGCCGCCCGACGCGGCGGATCGGCCTGGGCCGCCCGGGCGAGCAGCTCGTGCGCCCGGGCCGGGGTCATCCGCCGGCCGGGGTCCTTCTCCAACAGGCCGTCGAGCACCGCGGCCAGCTCGCCGGCCCGGTGCGCCTGGGCGGGCGGCTGCAGCAGGATGGCCGCGAGCATCGCGCCGAACGTGTCCCGCTCGAACGGCGGCCGGCCCTCGACGGCGAAGTACAGCGTGCCGCCCAGGCTGAACAGGTCCGCCTCGAAGGTGGCGGGCTGGTTGTTCAGCCGCTCCGGCGCCATGTAGAGGGGGGTCCCGAGGACACCGGTGACGGTGAGGGTCGGGTCGCCRTCGCCGGTGGCGATGCCGAAGTCGGTGAGCACGACCCGTCCATCGGTCCCGATCAGGACGTTCGACGGCTTGACGTCACGGTGAACGATGCCATGCGCCCGTGCCGCGACGAGGGCATCGAGCACCGCGGTCCCGATCCGGGCGACCTCGGCAACGGGCAGGGGCCCGTCGGACCGGACCACCTCGAACAGGGACCGGGACGGCACGAGCTCCATCACGATCCAGGGCAGGCCGTTTTCCAGGAGCACGTCGAGGATGGTGACGACATGCGGATGGCCGCGAAGCTTGGCCGCATGGCGCGCCTCCCGCAGGGCGCGTTCGACCCGGTCTGCGCGTTCGGCCTCGGCGACTCCGCCGGCGAACTCGATCTCCTTGAGGGCCGCCTCGGTCTCCAGCACGGAGTCGAAGGCACGCCACACCGTCCCCATCGCACCCGCACCCAGCCGCGCGACGAGTCGGTATCGGCCCGCCACCATACGGTTGCCTACCGGAACGGTAGCCACGACACCCCCTTGGCTTCCTCCATTGTCGCAGGACAGCTTCCCAGGTGGACAGAAATATCGAGACGCTGCCGAGCAGCCCGCTCGCCGGGGTCGGGTCGGGTGACCCCGGGCTGGGCCGGGGTTGGGTCGGTCAGGACGGGTCGGGGCGTTCCGGCACGAGGTGCTGGCCGGGGGCCGCGGCGCCGTGCAGGCGCAGGGTCGCCCCGGCGGCGTCCGTGCCGGCTTCCCCACCGGTGTTCGTACGGGATACCGGGTGGGTCGGTTCCAGGAGCCGGTGTGACCCCACCGGCTCACCCGGTCCGTCGGTTCCAGGCCGATCCCCCGGGGCCGGCCGGGACGGCGCCATGGCGCCCGCGAAGGCCGTGGCGACGATCAGGGCGCCGGCGACCGACAGCAGCACGCGATTCGGCTCGTCAACATCCAGGACGCGCGCGAGCAGCAGACCGATCCCCGACCCGCTCACCGCCGCGGCCACGGTCGTCAGGACACCGATCCGCCGGTCGCTCAGGAAGATCATTTGCCCGCAGATGAGGCCGATTATCGCGGCGGCCACCGGCCCCACGACGGCATGGCCGGTCCGCTCGGTTTCGGCGGCCCAGACCCCGACCGTGGCGGCCAGACCGGTCAGGGCGAGCAGCGCGGTCAGGACCGATGGCCGTGACGAGGACGGGGATGGCCGTGACGGATGCGCGGGCCCGACTGCGGGGAATGACGGCGTCGGGACGGGTGAGGGTGTGGGGGGAGGGGTTGCCGGCGGGCCGGGATTCGGGGTCGGCCGGGTCTGCTCGCGGTTCGGTTCCGCACCCGTGACCGGGGGGACGTCGTTGCTGGCGTCGGCCGTCTCCTCGGGGGAGAGCCGCTGGGTGAGCAGGCGGACGAGCTCGCCGGCGGAGGGCCGGTGCCCGGGGTTCTTCGTCAGGGCCTGACGAACGGGACCGAGCAGCCGCTCGGGCACGCCGTCGAGCTCCGGCTCGGTCGAGCTGATGTGCAGCGCCACGATCTCCGGCGCCTCGCCGCGGAAGGGCCGCCGCCCGGTCGCGGCGAAGACCACGCAGCATCCCCAGGCGAAGACGTCCGCGGCCGATCCCGCCTGCTGGCCGTTGATCTGCTCGGGGGCCATCCAGACCACGGTCCCGACGAGTTCGCCCGCCTGGGTGTAGCCGGTGTAGTCGGCCGACCGGGCCACCCCGAAGTCGATGACCTTGGGACCGGCCCAGGACATCACGATGTTCGCCGGTTTGAGGTCGCGATGCACCACGCTGGCGGCGTGGATCGCCTCGAGGGCCGCGGCGAGACCGATCGCGAGCCCATCCAGAGGGCGGCCCGTGAGCGGGCCGCCCTCCTGGACGGCGGCGCGCAGGGTGGGGCCCGCCACGTATTCGGTCGCGAGCCAGGGCTTCGGCCCGTCCACCTCGGCCCTGATCACCCGGGCGACGGTGTCGGCTCGCACATGCCGGGCAGCCGAGACCTCGGAACGGAAGCGGGCACGGAACTCGGGGTCACTGGCATGCACCTCGTGCGGCACCTTCACCGCGACGGGCTGGTCGTCCGGTCCGAATCCCAGGTAAMCAACGYCCATGCCGCCGGCGCCGATGCGATTGTGYAGGCGATAGGGCCCCATCACCCGCGGGTCGGTGTCGTTCAGTGGTCGTAGCACGGCTGGTCCTCGAGCGTCCCTGTCCCCGGCGGCACTGCCTTTGGTGGCGCTGTCACGTTGGTGGCGCTGTCACGTTGGTGGCGCTGTCACGTCGCACCACAGCCCGGTGGCCGTCGGAATCTCTGAACGTAGTATTCCGCGGCGGCCCGATGCAGCGGTATATAGCAGAAAAGTGGCCCCTCGTAGACGGACAGCGCGTCCGGGACCGTCCGTCCCCCGGGGTTGTCGCCCCACAGCTCCTTCGCGTAGTCCTGCGGATCCCGGAACAGTTCGGCGGTCGCCCGCCTGACCAGCACCGGATCGGCGTCCGCATGGGCGAGCAGGCCGTTGGGGATCGTGACGGTCCGGACCGGCGAGATCCCCCGGTAGTCGTCGGGTCCGAGGCTTCCGGTGCCGAAGACCGGCCCGGCGAAGAAGTGCCCGCGGGACCGGTAGAACTGGTCCCAGTCGGCGGTGATGCCGTCCTGGTAGCTGGACAGGTCGAGCAGGCGCAGCCTGGCGCCACCGGCGATGGCGTTCTTGATCTGCCGGGTTCCGGCTCCGCCCGCCCAGACCACCGCGTCCACCTTCCCGGCGGACAGGCGGCGCAGGGCCTCGTCGATGGAGGATTCGTCCAGTTCGCCGCGGCAGTCCTCGGACAGGRCCACCCGCAGGAGCACCTCGCTGATCTGCCGGACCCCCGATCCCGACCGGCCGGCGGCGATGGGTCGGTGGCAGAGATCGGCGAAGCGGGTGATGTCGACGTCATCCGACCTGCTGGTGGGGTCGCGCACGATCACGTGCAGCAGGTCCTGATGGACGGGTCCGATGGTGCGCAGACCCGCCACCGGGTGGCCACCGCGGTTCGGATCGAACTGGTTGACCCCCTCCGCCGCGTCGACCGTCGTGTTGAGCTGCGCGATCGCCAACCCGCAGACGCGGCTGTCGGGTGATTCCAGGTTATAGATGTTCTCCGTGGAACCCGCCGTTTCCACGACGTCCACGTCGAAGTGTTCCGGGGCGGCTTGYAACCGGGTCCGCAGTACCCGGGCAAACTGGTTGTAGGGTGACCCGACACTGCCAGTGAAGATCTGTACCGAAGTGCAGGCGGATCGGCCCGCCGGCGGCCAGGCGGCCGCCCTGGAACGATCGGACGTGGTAATGAGCAAAGTGACGACGGCGACGGCGAGAACCACACCGATCACCACGGTGAGGCGTTGCCGTCGGGTCAGCCTTTCCGGCCGGGACCCGGCCGGTTGGTCCGTCGACACCGCGCATCCTCCGCTCTGGGATGTGGATCATTGACGACCATGGTCGCGGAATGCGGGAAATCGTAGAGGAATCGGCAGAGCAGGTTCACAGCCGGGGGTGCGGTGGTAAAGCGCCCCGCTGCCAGCTTCTCGGAAACTCTTCCGGAGCGCGATTCCCGGCGGGCCTTCGGGCTTGTCCGGTGGACGACACGGGGTCACCGGTGGCGAGGCCAACGTCCGGCTTCCCGGCCTGGGAGCCACAGGTCGACCCCGCCGACCCGGCTGGGAGCCGCGCCGACGAGTTCGCGCAGCAGCGTGCGTAGCTCGGCGGTCCGCCGCGCCGGTCCCAGCACGACGGCGTCCGGGGCGAGCCGTTTGTAGGCCGCCCGCAGCCGCGGCGATCCCGACATGGCAGCGGCGGTCGTCGCGCCGTTGTCGATGTCGATGAGGGCGGACGTCAGCGCGTCCGGCGGGCTGTGGAACGCCGCCCGGCCATCGGGCCCGGGGACGGTGCAGTAGCAGCCGGGGATGACGAACCGGAAGTTCGCCCTGGCCTGCCACAGCATGGCCTCGGCGTTCTGGGGATGGGGAAAGGGGACGACGAGTGCGGTGGCACCCTGCGGAATCAGGGTCACCCCGTCACTGGTGAAGAACGCGGGCGTCGTCATCGACGTGGTGAGCATCGGGGCGGGGACGAGCGCCACCAGGGCCGCGAGTGTCAGCAGGCCGGCTCCCAGCCGGACGGTCCTGGTCCGGACCCGAGCGGGGATCTCCCGTCCGGGGTCCGGATCGGCGGGCACCGTCCGGTCCGACGCCAGCCGGTCAAGCCCGGTCGCCACCACGATGGCCGCRCACATCATCACGTATAACGCCAGGCGGGAGGGCAACACGTTGCCGAGTACCGGCACGTGCTGAAGGGGCAGCCACGGGAGGGGAACGCCGGTGTCCCGGCCGTCGACATGCAGGTGACCACCGAGTGAGAGCACGGCCATGACCACGCCGAGCGGAGCGAACACCCCGACCGGCGGAGGCCGGCGCGCGCCGCCCGTCGCGACGACGACCACGACGACCAGAACGATCAGTGGAGCGCCCAGGTAACCGCTGACCTCGACCGCGTTCCCCGTGAAACCGAGGCTGTGGCGCAGCGCGCCGTCCGGGGCGACGGCCTGCATGGGCGTCGGCGTGACGAAGGTCAGCAGATCCGTCACGGCGATTCCATCGGGTTGGATCGAGCCATGGATCCGCTGGGCACCCAGGAACTGGGTGCCCAGCGGCCAGGCGAGCGCGACCGCGGCGACCCCGCCGGCCGTGGCGAGGCCGGTCAGGGCCGGTCGTAGCCGCGATCGGATCCGATCGCGATGACGTACGGCGAGGATCACAAGGCCGAACGTGGCTGCCAGCGCGGATGTGGCGAGCAGCTCCTCGCCGATCAGCGCCTGGGCGATGATCGCCAGGCCGAGCAGGACGCCGGTGCGCCGCGGCCCCCGCCCGCGGACCACGAGATCGTCGAGGAGCAGCAGGAGAACCGGCGGGAACGGCGCGAAGGTCAGATGCAGATGACCGTAGGACGCGCCGATCATGTGCGGTCCGAAGCCGTACAGCAGGCCCGCCAGCGCCGCCGGTCCCGGACGTACCCATCGGCGCAGCACCCAGAACAGGGCGAATCCGCTGATCACGGGCGCCAGAGTCAGCAGCACCGTCAGCGTGGTCACGGGGCCGCCCAGCAGCGTGATCGGTGCGGCCAGCGCGCCCAGTAGGAGCACGGGTGTGCTCCACAGGACGTCGGCCCCGTCGGGGGCRTTGATGTGGTGCGTCAGGAACGGGTTGAGCCCGTCGGCGAGCGCGTGCGGCGTCCAGCCGAGGAACCAGGCGAACAGCATGGCGTCGTTGCCGCCGTAGGAGACGTTCCCGAGATTCCCCCACGCGGAGTGGAAGATGCCGATGGCCACCGCCAGGTATCCCACCGCGACCAACAGCGGCGGAGGAACCTGGATCCGCCAGGACCGGATCTCCGGCGCCGGGCGTGCACTGTGGCCGGGAGCATGATCGGTACCGTGACCGGAGATGCCTTCGGCGGCCCCAGCGGTTTCGGATTGCGTCACGACGGCCCCCCTCGTGTGCCCGTAGACCCCGATCCGCCCCCTGCGGACGGGATGTACGGGGCGTTCACGACCATAGTCGCCCTGATTGCCTCCGTAGCTACATAACGTGATGATTTGGCGGTATGGGGTGACGGTCCACCCGCGACACGGCACAGGGAGGGATACCCGCCGGGGGAGAGTTCCTCAGCCGGCTGCGGAAACCCTCGCCGGTTTTCCGGGACCGCGTTCGTTCCCGCGGGTCCGGCGGTTCCCGGTGCTGGGCTGTCCGGTGCTGGGCTGTCCGGGCCGTTCCGGTGCGGCGCGCGGTACTACCCGGCTGCCCGGTCCTGGCCGCGGGGCGTGGCGCTCGGATCCGCCCATTCCGCCACCAACGCGGCGTAGCTGCGATAGCGCGCAACRGCGTAGTCGTCGGAGACGACGCCGTCGCGGTCAAGCACGGCGACGGGATAGCCGCGCTCCGCGCGATAGCCCCGTTCACCGACGATGACCCGCCCCCCGAGCCGGACCACTCCGACGACGTACGGCAGGGAGGTCCAGCGGGGCGGGCGGGCGGCGGCCAGGATGCTCGGGTCCCGCCAGGCATACAGGCCGCAGGCGCAGTGCTCGTCCGGGACCCGTCCGTGGCCCGCGCCGGGCTCGCCGGGCTCGACGTCCCGGTCCGGCCGGCGGGTGCGCAGGCAATGTGCCTCGGTCATGCCGTCGGCGCGCCAGAGCAGCAACCCGGGTGGAAACGGCGACCACGGCGTCCAGGCAGGGCGTAGCTGGCCGCGCGCGTCCACCGCCCACTGCCGCCAGCCGAGCAGGCTCACCCGGGAACCGGTTCCAGGTCCGGTTCCGGCGCGGCCGGGACCGGGATGGTCAGCGGCTCGGAGTCGGGAAAGCTGATCGGCTCGTCTTCGACGATCCGTTCCGGTCTGCCCACATCACCCACACGTCTACGGTGAGCGCCCGATACCGAGCCGTCAATGCCCCCGGCGGGTAGCAGGCACCCCATCGGGGTACGGGCCCTCCCGCCGGGGGCGGGCCGACCGGCGGAACCAGGCGCAGCGCCGCAGGCCGCGACCACTGGTTCCCACGAACGCCTGGTCGGCGTGTCGATGATCTCCACCGGTGGTGTTCAATGTGCTCTTCGCCTAGTCCTGTGGGGTGATGTCGTTRCCGGGCATGTCTGCGGCCGATCCGTACCAGGTGGCCGCGGCCCTGCTGTGGGCCCGCGTCCTCGGTCTCGAGACCGTCGGTCTGCATGACGACTTCACCGATCTCGGCGGTGATGCGGCGACCGCCCAGGAGCTGGTGGCGACCCTGTGCGACGAGTTCGGGGTCCGGCTGCCGAGCTCCGTGGTCGCCCAGGCGCCGACGCCCGCCGCGTTCGCCGAGGTGTGGGCCGCCCGGCAGAGCGAGTCCGTCGGGCATCCCACCGTGATGCCGCTGACGCCCGACGGTTCCGGCACCCCGTTGTTCTGCTTCCCGGAGGCTGGTGGGCCGGCGATCGGTCTGCTCCCGTTCGCCCGGTACTTCGCGGGCGAACGGCGAGTCTACGGGATGCAGGCGCACGCCCTGGAACGGCGGGGCGTCCCCGACTGGTCGGTGTCGGCCGCCGCCCGGCGGCACGTGGGGGAGATCCGTCTTCTCCAGCCGACGGGTCCCTACCTGCTGGCCGGGCACTCCTTCGGCGGACTGATCGCGTTCGAGGCCGCGCAGGTCCTCCGGAAGGCGGGCCACGAGGTCGGCCTGCTGGCGTTGATCGACACCTATCTGCCGGGTACCTCGCGGCTGACCCGATCCGGGGCGATCGTGCCGACCAGTCAGTTGGAGGGAGCGCATCCGGACTCCCCAACACCGCCCGACGCCGGTCGGGGGATCGGCCCACTCGCCGCCGACGACGGGCCCACGCTGACCCCGCGGGTGGTGGTCGACCGCCTGCGCCAACTCGTCGAGCTGCCGCTCGCCGGCGTGGTCCGCTTCCGGGGGATGCACCAGTACGACGTCTTCTACAACCAGGGGCGCATTCTGACGATGACCTACCGCCCCCGCACCTACGATGGCCGGACGACGGTCTGGCTCGCCGACGACCACGACGAGATCGAGGCCTGGCGGGGCGTCCTGACCGGGCCCGCCGCGATCCGCCGGATCGGCGGGGACCACCGCGGCGTCCTGCGGGAACCGCTGGTCGCCGAGGTGGTGGCCGAGCTGCGCCACGAGCTGGCGACGGTGCCCGGCATCGACGGCCGCCGGGTCTGATCTCCTGCGGATCGCCATCTCCACGCCGCCCGCGGAGACGTTTGCCGCATTGCGGCGGCGCTACCCGCAGGTCGACCCCGAGCGACTCCTCCCGGTCGGGTGGGACGCGGCGCGTTCGTTGATCGCCGAATATCTTGCCGCCGGGATGAGTAAGTTCGTCGTTCATCCGGTCACGACACCCGGCGGATGGCCGGATTTCTTCGACGCCTTCGCCGCCGAACTCATGCCGCTCGAGACCTGATCGGCGGGCGTTTCTGGCGAGTCGGACGATATGGACGGAGGGCTCAGGTGATGGTGAAACCGCCGTCGACGGCAAGGGTCTGCCCGGTGACGAAACTGCCGGCGTCGGAGGCCAGGAAGAGCAGCGCCGCGGTCAGTTCCTCCGGTTCACCGAAGCGTCCGCCGAGGACCCTCGGCAACTGGGTCTCGAGGTACTCGGGCTGGTACGCGTCGGTCATCTCAGAGTGGAAGAAACCCGGCGCCAGCGCGTTCACCCGGATGCCGCGTCGGCCGGTCCATTGCTGGGCCAGATCGCGGGTGAGGCCGACGAGTGCGGCCTTGCTCGCCGCGTAGGCCGCCTGCGGCAGGCCGGCGGTCGTCAGACCGAGAACGCTGGAGATGTTAACGATGCTGCTGCCGGGTCGCATGACCCGCGCCGTCGCCTGCGCCATCCAGTAGCAGCCGCCCAGGTTGACGTCGATGACGGAGCGGAACTGTTGCGGGGTCTCCTTGAGCGCGGGGACGGCGGTGCCGATCCCGGCGTTGTTGACCAGGATGTCGACCCGGCCGAAGGTCTCCATCGCGGCGGCGACAAGGTGTTCGCAGGAGGCGGGGTCGGTGACGTCGGTGGCGACGGGCAGGGCGCGGCGGCCCTCCTTCTCCACGAACTCGGCGGTGGCGGTGAGCCGGTCGACCCGGCGGGCGCCCAGGGCCACGTCCGCGCCGGCCTCGGCCAGGCCCCGGGCGAAGTCCACCCCGAGACCAGAGGACGCCCCGGTGACGACGGCGACCCGACCGTCCAATCGGAAACGGTCCAATACGGACATAGAGTGCTCCTTCACGATAAGGCGGCTCGCGCCTGATCATGGATCCCATCCCGGGCCGGCGAGCGATCCGGGCTTCTCGCGCCGCCATCCTTGCAGGTCCCGGCGGCTGGCCCTACCAGGCTGCCGGCAAACGTGTTCCGGAACATGTGATCTGTGGGTCGGGGGGTACTGACGACGTGTCGGTTACTTCGACCTCACCGGCTGTGAAGCGCGACAATCCCGCGCACGTCGACAGGGCGACCGAGGGCCTCGGGAGAGCGGAGGTCATCGCGCCGCGGGGGAGATGGAGCGTCGGGCCCGGGCGCTCGTCTTCGCCTCGTACATGTCCGTATCGGCGTGCYGGACCACGCTCTCGGGACTGTGCGAGCCGGCGCCCCCGACGGCCTGCGAGGACGCCAGGCCGATCGTTGCTTTGACCACAAGGGTGTTGCCGGCCACGGTGAGGGGTGYYTCGACGAACTCGCGCACCCGCTGCTCGGTCTGGCGCATCGTCAGGGGGTCGGCCCCGGGCAGCACAATGACGAACTCGTCACCGCCGAGTCGGAACGCCTGCCCAGCATGTGCTTCCGGTCGGATCATCTCGGGACCGATCATCTCGGGACCGATCATCTCGGGACCGATCATCTCGGGATCGATCATCTCGGGATCGATCGTCTCGGGATCTATCAGCGCGGGACCGATCGGCTCGACCGGTCCCGCGCTGGCCACCGACGGGCCCGGGGCGAGGACGTCGGCCAACCGAGTGGCGACCGTGCACAGCACATCGTCGCCCACCTGGTGACCGAACGTGTCGTTGATCGGTTTGAAGTCATCCAGATCGATGAGTAGAACCGCGAACGGAGTCTGCTCCCGAGCCAGTTGATCGAGGAATTCGGTAAGCGCCGCCCTGTTCGGCAGGCCGGTCAACGGGTCGTGGGTGGCACGTTTCCGTAGCTGCTCCTGCAACTGACGACGTTCGCTGATCTCGTGGCAGGTGAGCAGGACACCACCGTCGAAGCAGCCCGGCCCGGACGCGGGCCGCCAGGCGCCGGCCTCGATGTCGAACCAGCGATGGTCGCCGTTAACCGTCTGCATGCGGACGTCCAGCAGGGACCCCGGTCCACCACGCTGCCGGTCCGCGAGGAAGGCCCGCGTCGCAGCCTGGTCCTCGGGATGGACCAGGTCGATGAGCGGCAGCCCGATCATGGCCTTGACCGGGTAGCCGAGCAGGCTTTCGACCGCCGAACTGATGAAGGTCGGCCGGCCCGCACGGTCCAGGTTGACGATGATGTCGTGCGACTCGTGCAGCAGGGTCTGCAGCCGCGCCCGGTCGCGCCGGACCGCCTGCTCTCCCCGGAAGATCATTTTTGTCAGGCCTGAGAACGTGACGGTCACAATGCCGAGCAGCAGCAGATCGCCGACGGCATGGTTGTCTCGCGGGTCGCGCGGCAGCGGGCCGTTCTGTTGCAGGATGAGGTATCCCCACGTGGGATGGCCGGGGATCGCGGCGGCGACGGCGACGTGACCGCCGCCGTTGCGCACCGTCACCTGCCGGCTCTGGCCTGGCTTGATTGACCGCAGCTCCGTGCCGTCAATCAGGGCGATCCCGACCGCGGACGGATCGTCGGACAGGGCGATGYGCCCGGCCTCGTCGACGATGACGATCCGGGTGTCCTCTCCGGTGCCGCTCGTCCCGGTACCCCCGCCGCCAAAAACGCGGACCATCTCGGCTCCCGGCATCCCGGCTCCCGGTCTACCCATGACCAGAAACGCGGCGCTGCGTCCGTCCCGCACGATCGGCACGATGCTGTACGCCCGAACCCGATCGCCCAGGTGGAAAACAGGGATGTTGATTCCGCTGGTGCGGGCGAGAGCCCAGATCCGGTCCCGTGGGGGGAACGGGATCGTTGCGCCGGTGGGTTGGACCGCCGTCGGCCTGCCGTCGAGATCGACCAGTGCCAGAACGGTGTCGGGGCCCGCGAGCGCCGATCGGGAGACCGACGCCAGCACCCGCTGGTCGACAGCGGGTTCGGTCAGCGACCAGGGAAGTCTGGAGATCGGGTCGATCAGGCGCACGGGTTGACCCAGGTCCGCGACATACTCGGCCAGACGGAGGACGAGGGAGTGGGTCTCGGCGGTGTGTTGGGCCTCGTCTCGCCGCCGGTTGGCATTCTCGATCTCCAGGGTGACCGCCGTGGCGGCCAGGATGACGGTCCCCAGCACGAGCAGTGGGATGGCTCGCCCCAGCTGCTCGCGCACGGTTGTCCGCCAGCGTCGAGGAGACAGCGGATGCCCGGTCCGGCCCGCGGGTGACGATCCGGATGCGCCTGGGGATCTGGGCGGGCCTGGGGATCTGGGCAAGGCTGGGAAGGACATCGAGCGCGGTCGGGTGACCGGGGATCGCGGCATGATCCGGTCGGTGGCGAGGAGCACAGACGCGGACGGTGCGGGCGCCTTGAGCGTGGTGGTCTCGGCCGCTGGGGGGTCCGCCATGGCATATCGTCCCGGACCAGCCTGCTTGGCCTTGTACATGGCCTCGTCGGCCGCGCGCAGCAGCCGCCCGGAATGGCTGGGCCGGCTGACGGCCAGCGCTACTCCGACGCTTGCGGCGACGCAGACCTCGTAGCCGTCGACGAGGATCGGTTCCCGTACCGCGCGGATGACCCGACCGGCCATGGTGCGAGCGGCGATTTCGTTCGCGCGCAGCAGCAGGACCCCGAACTCGTCGCCGCCGAATCTCCCGGCGACATCGTCGGGGCCCAGCAGTGTTCGGATCCGTCCACTGATGACCTGCAGCACCCGGTCGCCGGCCGCGTGGCCGAAGGTGTCGTTGACCGGCTTGAAGCTGTCGAGGTCGATGAACAGGACCGCGACGCCCCCAGCCGCGGCGAGGGCATCCTCTAGCTGCTCCTCGAAGGCGGTCCGGTTACACAGTCCGGTGAGTACGTCATGGCGCGCCTGATAGCCGAGCTGGTCCAACAACTGCTTCCGTTTACCGACCGCATGGCAGGTGATCAGCACTTCGCCGGATCCATCCCGGGTGGACAGGTGGCGGGTCGCGACGTCGAACCACCGGGATGTGCCGTTCGCCGCCGTCATCCGAATGTTGAGCAGGGACCCGGCAGCGGGGTTCTCGATCAATCGTACGAGCCGGTGGGCGTCGTCCGGGTGCACCAGATCCGCGACCTTGCGCCCGAGCCAGGTTTCCTGGGAATGGTCGAGTAACGGGACGATCGCGGGRCTGATGAACGTGAGTCGTCCAGTGAGGTCGGTTGTCAGCACGATGTCATGGGCCGCCGCGAACAACGCGCACAGCCCGGCCCGGGAGCGCCGAGCCGCCGTCTCTCGCAGCAGGCCGACGAAGACGATGCTCAGGACCGACGTCAGCGCGAAGGCCAGCAACGTCAGATTCCGTTGGTTCCGTCGGGCCCGGAGGTCGGCGTTCAGCGAGTCCGTGGCCTGCCGGAAGTAGGTCAGGTACCCCGTCGTCGGCTGCACCGCCGTGATGTTCGTGATCCTCCTGCCGTTCTCGGTCGTCTCCCAGATCCGCGCACCACCACGCTGGGCGTGGGAGCGGGAGAGATCGGCGGTCGAGAGGACCTGCCGACCCAGCATGCCCGGCTCGGTGGATGCGATCGGTACCCCGTCCGGGCCGACCGTCGACATGCTGCCCCGGCCGACCCCGAGCAGGGCCGTGATCCAGTTGGTGAACTGGAGGTTGGACTCTTCGGTGGACACGGCGACCAGGACGGCCCAGGGCCGCGGACGGCCGACGGGAACCACCGTTGCTCTGACGCGGCCATCGTGGAGGGCGAAGACGGGGGACACCGCGGGAACCCCGGACCAGGCAGCGGACCAGGCCTGCCCCAGGTCGGCGGGGACTATGGAGTTCCCCCGTGGATAGGAGGCCGTGGTATGGCCCGCGGTGTCGAGCAGCGCAACCACCCGGATGACATCGCCGGAGTGAGCGATCTGGAGCTGCGGGAGCAGGGCTTCGTTTCCCAGGGGGTCACCGGGCTGGAAGGGCGTCCGATCGGTCGCGGACTGCATCGCCGCCGGGTTATMGACGATCGCCGCCCACTGCGCGAGCCGCTTGACCAGCTGGGAACGTTCGTTGAGGCGGTCGATCTTCTCCCGGCTCAGCAGATCGGAGCCCGTCCAGATTGCCATGGTACCGAGGACCGCAACCGTGRGTAGTCCGACGATCAGYGGGTGGATGAATCGCCGCCGGAGTCGCGATCCGGCCCGGGCCGCCGAGGTTCTGATTGCGGCCGTGACTCGCCCGGGCGCTTGCCGCCCACCGATTCGGCCACCTCTGATCATCTATATGCCCCGTCCGACAACCGTGCCCGGACTCGACGGATCTTACCGTGAGTGAAGACTTTCTGTTTTCCGTGCCGTCGAATCATCCCGGTAGTGGGTGAGCATACGAGTATCTGTGCCACGAGTTTCACCGGCCGCCGCCCGTGACAGAACTCCACCGCTTGTGCCGACACGGACCGGCGTATTGGGCTGGGTGACCCGGCGCGTTCGCGGGATGGAGGAGATTGCCGAGCGAGAATGATTYGACTACTAGAGGTGTCGCTCTGAATACTTTAAGGCTTGGATGGTCGGTCGATGGGCGGCATCAACTCGACTACGGGTTACTGCGTATAACGCTATGTATAGCACTGGGTGCTGTTGGTTGGAGCTGGGGAGCTGTGATGTTGGTACCGCCCGCGACCGGTCCCCGCATGCTTCTCGTTCCCTTCGGCGTTATCCAATACTCTCCGTAACACCCGGCCGGTCTAGCCCGATCGAGTATCGCGGAAGATGATCATCTGCTCACCRCGTGCGTTGCTCGAGCCGGCGGGGCTTCGTGGCAGYGGGACCGCCGGGTGAATAAGAGCGCGTGACCGTCCCTGCCTGCCCGCCGGCTCCTCGTCGAGGCGTCGGCGAGGGCGCGGGGCGGCTTGGTCGAGCAGTGTGTCGGCTGCTTCCGATCCGTTCCGCCGGTGGCTGGCTTAACGGGAAACGGCATTCTAGCCCGGACGGCGGTCCGGAGATTCACCGCGCCTCGGGTGGGCCGGAGCGTGCGGATTTCTTCGCCCGGACGTGGCCACCGGTCGATTTACCTGGTTCTCGATCCGGCCTAGTGCCCGGACGTCAGGGCGCGACGACATCGTCCCGGCGTTGGATGCCGAATGTGTAAAAATCTTTGGGCGCAATAGCCGGACGCCGGCCGGGAACAGCCCACCTGTTCGGGGCCGGCGGCAGGGATCTTTTCTGGTCCGCCGTGGGCCTTCGCCGCGGGAGCGGATCCTCTTCGGCGCGGCCGTGATCCGCACGGCCCCGCCGGGTACACGGCCCGTGGATCCGGCGAGAGYGCGCGATGCGACTGGTCCGACGCGGCCAGGAGTGGCACGCTTCATACCAGTGYCGACGGGCCGTGCTCGGACGCGGCTCGGCTCATGTGCGGCACTGTCGATGTGCGGCCCGGCCGAGGCCGATGTGCGGCACTGTCGAGGCCGATGTGCGGCACTGTCGAGGCCGATGTGCGGCCCGGCCGAGAGGAGGGCCGGTGATCTCGCCGACCACCGTCAACCGGACAACGGCGGTTCCCGGGACGTGTTCGTCCCGGACCCATGAGGTGACGAACCAGCCTCCGCCCCTCGTGGGGCACGATGCGGCGGCCGAYCCGGCGCTGCTGGCGGCCCTCGCGCGGGAGGGGGCCGGCTGGCATATGGACGATCTGCACCGACTCGGTCGGTTGGCCGGCAGCGAGGAGGCCGCCCGCCAGGCCGACGAGGCGAACAGGTTCCCGCCGCAACTGCGCACTCATGATCGTTACGGGTTTCGCGTTGACGAGGTGGACTTCCATCCCTCCTGGCATGCCCTGATGGAGGTCGCGGTACGGGAGGGCTTGGCCGGGGCGCCGTGGGCCGACCCGCGTCCCGGCGCCCATGTCGCCCGCGCCGCGGACATCCTGGTCTGGGGCACCGTCGAGCAGGGCCATCTGTGCCCGGTGTCGATGACCTACGCCGTGGTGCCGGCGCTGCGCGCCGCCCCGGAGCTCGCCGCCCGCTACGAACCGTTGCTGACCAGCCGCGTCTACGATCCGGGTCTGCGCCCACCCGAGGGCAAGGCCGGCCTGCTGGCGGGCATGGGCATGACGGAGAAGCAGGGTGGCTCGGACGTCCGTGCCAACACGACGACGGCGACRCCGGCGGGCGACGGGACCTATCGGCTGCGGGGGCACAAGTGGTTCACCAGCGCCCCGATGAACGACGTCTTCCTGGTCTTGGCCCAGGCCCCCGGTGGCCTGTCCTGCTTCTGGGTGCCACGGGTGCTTCCGGACGGCGTCCGCAACACCTTTCGCATCGCGCGGCTGAAGGACAAGCTCGGTAATCGCAGTAACGCCAGCGGCGAGCCGGAGTTCGACGACACGGTCGGTTGGCTGGTCGGCGAGGAGGGCGCAGGGGTCCGGGCCATCATCGAGATGGTGGCGATGACCCGGCTCGACTCCAGCCTCGGCTCGGCGGCGGGGATGCGTGCGGCCGTCATGGCGGCAGCCCACCACGTGCGTCACCGACGCGCGTTCGGGAGACCGCTCATCGATGCTCCGTTGATGCGCAATGTGCTCGCCGATCTCGCCCTGGAGTCCGAGGCCGCGACGACCCTGGTGCTCCGGGTGGCGGGCGCGGTCGACCGGGCGGCCCGTGGCGATCGTCAGGAACAGGCGTTCGGACGGTTGGCGATCGCCGTCGCGAAGTACTGGGTGTGCAAGCGTTCCCCGGCGCTGGCCGCCGAGGCGCTCGAATGCCTGGGGGGCAACGGCTACGTGGAGGAGTCCGGGATGCCGAGGCTCTACCGCGAGGCGCCGCTGAACGGCATCTGGGAGGGCTCGGGCAACGTCAACGCGCTCGACGTGCTGCGCGCGCTCACCCGGGAACCGGCCAGCTTCGCCGCCTTCGCCACGGAGATCGACGCGGCGCGTGGCGCGGACCGCAGGCTGGACGCGGCCTGGGCCCGGTTGCGCGCTGTCCTGGACCGGTCCAAGGACGCGGAGTTCGCCGCCCGGCGCATCGTTGAGCGACTTGCCGTCGTCCTKCAGGGCTCCTTGCTGGTGCGCTACRCCCCGAGCGCCGTGGCMGACGCGTTCTGYGCCACGAGAGTCGCCGGTGAGGGGGGACTGGCCTTCGGTACCCTGCCCGATGCCGCTGATGTGCCAAATATTCTCGGCAGAATTCCACCGATGGGCGCCTGAGATGATTCGCTCGGTGTTTCCTGACCTTGGCGGATAGGTACTAGAAACTCTCCGTAATCAATGCTGCGCCATCGGGTGGGGGATGTGCCCCTAGGGTGGAGACTGACTGCGCCCTGGAGGGTTCCATGGTGTTCTTCTGCTTGGCTGTCGCCGGGCTGATATTGATCGCGGGCGCGCTCGGCCTGGTGCGGGGACGCGCGGAATGGGCGTGGATCCCCAACCGCCGTACGGCCGGCGCGGTTGCCGGTGCGGGATCCGCGGCGCTCGTCGCTTTCGGGCTGCTCGCATCCCGAGGAGTCGGGGTCGGCGACGGCAACGATCCGGACCTGCCCGTGAGCCAGGCTGTCCTGCCCGCACCGACTCCCCCATCACCGTCCACGCCAGCATCGCCACTTTCAGTGCTATCCGCGACGTCCGTCGAGCCCGGGTCCACGTTGCCCGCGGACACCGACGCGGATCGGGACCTGGCTGCGGACAGGGCCGCACGTCGTCCGGCGCCGTCCGATGACCGCGGCGGACCCCAGCAGTCGCGTCCTCCCACATGGGACACCTGGCCGCCGTGGGCGTCGCCCGCGGACAGCCGGTCGTCGGGGACGTTGCAGCTAGGGACGTTGCCGGTGGAGACGTCGCCGGCRCCGACGCTGCCGTCTGCTACGTCCTCGCCGGGGACGTCGCCGGCGGGGACGTCGCCGCCGGGAACCCGGCCGACGGGAACCCCGCCGCCGGCGCATGGTCGGCCCGACACCCGCCCGGACGACCGGGGAACCGCCGGGGACGACCGGGGAACCGCCGGGGACGACCGGGGAACCGCCGGGGACGACCGGGGAACCGCCGGGGACGACCGGGGAACCGCTGGCGGTCGCGGAACCGCCGGTCAGAAGTCCGACGGGCGCGACCATGCCGGGCGCGACCATGCCGGGTCCGACCGACATGCCGGGTCCGACCGAGGAGCCGAGAGCGCGGCCCCGACACCACGCGACGGCGGTCGCCCCTCACCCGGATCACCTGGATCGAGTGATACGGGTCGTGGCGCGGGGGCATCGCGGCAACCGAGGGAACCGGGGGATCGGTCCGTCTCTAGGCCGGCGAGTGGACCGTCGGCGAGCGGGGCGGGGTCGCCGTCCGCTCCGCCGCGCACGAACGAGGGCTCGCCCAGGGCGACCGGGCAGCCGGTCGGCTCGGCCCGGCCGGCTGTCGCCGCCGGGCCGGCGGACGGATGATCGTTCTCGCTCGAGGTTGTCGGCTGCCGCGCTTTTCCGGGTACACGGAGGGCGACACGACGTTCTGGTATTCGTCTCGTTACTTTCAGTGAGTTACGGTTCGGGTTCTCGTGCTGATGCTGAGACCTGGGGGCCCCGATGGCGGCGGTTGCGATGATCATCGCTCTGCTTGCGGTGATGGTGATGCTGATCGGTGTCACAGGCATCCTGCGTGGGCGGGTCGGCTGGGCCGGAATTCTGGACCGGCGGCGAAGCGGCGCGGTCGCGGCGGCTGGATTCACGGTCGCGGTCATCGCCTTCGGGCTCGCCGCGCCCGGCGGGCCCACCCCGGGCGACGTGCTGATCCAGGCCGATCGACCGTCGTCCGATCGGCTCGTCCGGGCCAGGACTGATGACGATCGGGACGACGACCGGTGGGCGGGCCGCCGCGAGCAGAGCCGATCGTCCTTCCCCACCCGGTCCACCTACCCCGACCCCGTCCACCCCGTTCCCGGCGTCCCGGGAACGGACGGAGCACGGACGTTGCCACGCCTCGTCGCCCCTTCAGGCGATCCGGATTCCGCCGGGGGCCCGACCGCACCTTTCGTCGAATCACGGCCCCCGTCTTCGCCCACGCGCCCGCCGTCGGCCGACGGCGGGCGGCGGGTGTCATTGGTTCCACCCGTCGCATCGGATCGGGCGGATGCCTTCGGACCCGATCCGGGGGACAGGAGACTGCTCCCTTCGGTGCCCAGCCGCCGGACCGCGCCGCGTCCGTCGTCGAACCCGTCGGAAGCGCGGCCGTCCGGCGGACTGCTCCCCGCGCCCGCGGGCGGGTCGGTCGATCCCGGACCGCCCGCACAGGCCGGTCCGACGGGGGGCGGCAGGGCGGACGGCCGGGGCGACGACTGCGGCCCGGCGACGGCTCCCGGACCGATTGTGGTGATTCCCGATCTGTTCGGCTCCAAGCAACAGGCTGATGCCGCGATGTGCGCGGATCCCTGAGCGGGTCCGGCGTTTCAACCCGCCGGTGTGGGACCGGCGCGGCTGGCCGCGACCAAGGCGACGACCGAGGGGCGAGCCGAAGCACTTTTGTCTCCACCGGCCCGGTTCGCATTGTCGCCTACCCGATAATGTACCGCCGTGCCTATTCCTTATCCCGTTCTCGCTCAGGCGACACCGCCGCCGCTGCCGATCGCCTCGAACACTGCCCTACAGAAATCCGTAAATCTTAACCCGTCGAATGAACTGCATTATTCCAACATCTTGTCGCCGTTGGTTGTTCTGATTATGGTTGTTGCTGGCCTGCTGCTGCTGCATGGACTCCGCGCCGGTGTGCGTCCCTGGGCTCGACGCCGCGTCCTCACGGCCGGGGTCCTCACGGCCGGCGGTGTTGTGGCCAGGGCTGTTGTGGCCAGGGCTGGCATGGCTGATCGGGCGCCGTGCGCCGGTATCCCGGTGGAAGGCCCCGGCGCCGGGGGCGTGCCGGCAGATGACGTCGTGACCGCCCCCGGACGTCAACGACGCGATCAGAGCGGGGACCACTCCTGGGCCTGGATGACGAGTCCGGACCAGTCCGCGCCCTGGCTGCGGGCGCGTTCGGCGAGAAAGAGGATTCCGTTCGACAGCCAGCTGCTCGGCCGCACGGCGGATGCGGCGAGCGCTCTGGTCGCGAGGATCTCGGCCTTGTCCAGCTCGCGTGCGCGCATCGCCGCGGATGCCTGGTAAAGGCGGACGGCGGCGAGAGCACCGGACGCCCGGGAACGGTCGAACAGTTCGGCTGCCTCGCTCAGCCGCTCATTTCCCTCGTCCAATGCGCCGGCGGCRACGAGTGCCGCACCGCCGAATGTCGGCAGATACCCAGGATGGATACCGTCCAGGCTGTAACCCACCGCACCTGCCGGGAGCTTTGCCGCGACCGATCCCGCTGAGCGCAGCACGGCGACGATATCGTCGGTAGGCAGGTGGCACGCGGCCATGATGTGCGCCTCGGTGGTCATCGCCAGGACCGCGGTGTGCGCGTGTGGTGCCGTGGCCTGGGCCGCCCGCGCCAGCGCCAACCCGTCGCGGGTGCTCTGGAAGGAATAAGCGGCGAGTTCAGCCAACACGRCTCCGGCGTGGGCGGCGGTCGTCGCGTCTCCTACATGTTTCGCGAGGACGAGCRCCGCCCGCGCCGAGACTGTGGCCGGCCTGGCCATGCCGTTGTCACCCTGTGCCACGGAGGTCATGAGAAGAATCCGGCCATGCGCTCGTATCCAGTCCCGGCGCAGGGCTGAGCCCAACCGCCATCGGCCGATCGTCCGCGCATGGTGCTCCAGCGTCGCGAGGCGCTCGACCAAGTCGGCCGGCGCGGTGGTCTCCCAGCGGCGGGCGAGGGACTCCAGACCGGCCTCGACCTGGTGTAGCGCTGCGCGGCTGTCCATCGCCGAGGATGTCATGTCGACCGCCTCGGCGGCTCCGAGGACACCGAGTAGCGCGCTCGTGGTAAGGATCGTTCGGCGGTCCGTCGATGCGTCCATGTGGTACTCCTGACGATCGCGACCTGGCGGACTGGGCACATGTCCGGCGTATGCGCACGCGCAACCATTGCTGTTCTCCGCCCGAGGGTCTCGACACAGTAAGGTCACGGTAACCGGGTACGGGGCGCTATGTCGCCGCCGCGGGTTAAGGTTTGGACTTTTTTCGCTGGTTCGCCCTTCCGTACCGGACGCGTGCGCCAGAAGCCACCACTCCCGAAACCGGGGCCGGGCTACGCGGATCCGTCGGAAAGCCCGCGCAGCGCCTGGTGCAGATCGGCGACGAGGTCGTCCACTGATTCGATCCCGACCGAGAGCCGAACGAGGTCCGCGGGTACCGCGAGCGGCGAGCCCTCCACCGAGGCATGGGTCATGCTCGCCGGATGTTCGATCAGGGATTCCACCCCACCCAACGACTCGGCGAGAGTGAACAGCCTGGTCCGGCCACATGCCGCCACGGCCGCCTGGGGGCCGGCCCGAAGGGTGAACGAGACCATTCCCCCGAAGTCGCGCATTTGCTTCGCGGCGATGTCGTGACCCRCATGGCCGGTCGAACCCGGGTAGCGGACGGCCCCGACAGCGGGGTGCGTGGCGAGCTCGGCCGCGATACGCCGAGCGTTGTCGCAGTGCCGGTCCATCCGAACGGGGAGCGTCTTGACACCGCGCAGTACCAGCCAGCTGTCGAAGGGGCCGGCGACGGCGCCGGCCGCGTTCTGCAGGAACCGTAGCCGGGCGCCCAGGTCCGGATCGCCGACCACGAGCGCGCCGCCGACGACATCGCTGTGGCCACCGAGATACTTCGTCGTGGAATGCACCACCGCGTCCGCCCCCAGGGTCAGTGGCTGCTGCAGGTAGGGCGAAGCGAACGTGTTGTCGACCGTCAGCAGCGCCCCCGCGTCATGCGCCAGCGACGAGAGAGCGACGATGTCGGCGATGGACAGCATGGGATTGGTCGGGGTTTCGCACCACACCAGTCGCGTGGTGCCCGGACGGATCGCGACTCGCACCGCATCGAGGTCGGTGAGATCGATGCTGGTGTGGTCGACGCCCCAGTCGGCGAGCACCCGGGCGATGAGCCGGTAGGTGCCGCCATAGGCGTCCGCCGGGATGATGACGTGGTCTCCGGGCCGGCAGACGGTTCGCAGCAGGGCGTCYGCCGCCGCCATGCCGGAGGAGAAAGCGAGGCCGACCGTCCCGCGTTCCAGTGCGGCGAGGCAGGTCTCCAGCGCGGTACGGGTCGGATTCGCCGAACGACTGTACTCGTAACCGCTCCGAAGCCCACCCACGCCATCCTGGGCGAACGTCGAGGACTGGTGGATCGGCGTCACCACCGCTCCCGTGACGGGATCGGGCTCCTGGCCGGCATGGATCGCGATGGTCTCGAATCCCTCAGCGGGCTGCTCCATATGCATGACGCCACGCTAGGGCGTTCTCGATGATCGGTGCCGATCTAGCGGACGGCCAGGAAACTCAGCAGGTCGGCACGGGTAAGGATGCCGACGGGATTACCCTCGTCGTGTACCAGCACCGCGGGTTCGTCCCCGAGCACCGCGACGATCCGGGCCAGTGGCTCGCCGGTACCCACCATCGGAAGCGACGGCGACAGATGATCGGCGACCGGAGCGTCGATGGCGGACCGGTCGGYGAAGACCGCCGCGAGCAGATGCCGCTCGATGACGGAACCCGCGACCTCCGCCGCCCGCAGGGGCGGTTCGTGCCGCACCACCGGCATCTGCGACACGTTGTACTCGCGCAGGTAGGAGATGGCGGCACCGACTGTCTCGGCCGGGTGGACATGCACCAGATCGGGGGGACCACTGGTCTGTTCGGCCTTGTTCCGCAGGACGTCCGAGACGGTCGGCTCGTTCGACGGCGGCTCCAGAAAGCCGTACTCGTACATCCATTCGTCGTTGAAGATCTTCGACAGGTATCCGCGGCCGGAGTCCGGAAGCAGGACCACAACGGCGTCGTYCGGGCCGAGCTCGCGAGCGACCCGGAGGGCGACTACCACCGCGAGCCCGCCTGATCCGCCCACCAGCAGCCCGCATTTCCTGGCCAGCTCGCGCGTCATCAGGAACGAGTCGCGGTCGCTGACCGCCTCCACCCGGTCGACGACCGTCTTGTCGTAGGTCGTCGGCCAGATGTCCTCCCCGACGCCTTCGACGAGGTAGGGCCGGCCGCTGCCACCGGAGTAGACCGAACCCTCCGGATCCGCGCCCACGATCTGCACGGTTCCGCCGGACGCCTCCTTGAGGTAACGGCCGACTCCACTGATCGTCCCGCCGGTCCCGATGCCGGCGACGAAATGGGTGACGCGACCGTTCGTGGCCTGCCAGATCTCCGGCCCGGTCGTAGCGTAGTGCGCAGCGGGATTGTTCGGGTTGGAATACTGATCCGGGCTCCAACCACCGGGAGTCTCGCGGACGAGCCGGCGGGCCACCGAGTAGTAGGAGCGGGGGTCGTCGGGTGCCACTGCTGTCGGGCAGATGACGACCTCGGCGCCGTAGGCGCGCAGGACGGCTCGTTTCTCTTCGCTGATCTTGTCGGGCATGGTGAACACGCAGCGATAGCCCCGCCGGGCCGCCACCAGGGCCAAGCCGACACCGGTGTTTCCGCTGGTAGGTTCGATGATGGTCCCACCAGGCGGAAGCAGTCCGGCCTCCTCGGCGGCGGAGACCATGGTCAGCGCTACCCGGTCTTTCACCGATCCACCGGGATTAAGGTACTCCAGCTTTGCCAGCACCGGCGTCGGCGTCGTCTCGATCGTCGGTGTGATCCGGACCAGCGGCGTGTTTCCGACAAGATCGATTACGTGGTCGAATGCCTGCATATCGGTCATCCGCGCATCACTTCCGCTCTCGAGAGAGGTAACCGGGGCGACACCTCGTGTCCACGGCGGGCGGGAGCCGGTTGGGCTACCCGAACCGGCTCACCTCCTGGATACCGACGACCGTGGCCGGGAAGCTGCCTGCGCCAGGCGGCGGCGTACGTCACCTGCGTTCGTGCGGCCGCGGCCGGTCGGTCGCGACCGGCCGGCATGGACTGCTGTCATGACAGTAGCGAGCAGGGCCGGAACGTGCCGGGCCGCGTGGCATCCACTCCGTTTGCGATGGCGTCCCCGGGGCAGATCATCGTGGTGTACCTGACGGTGTGTCATCGTGGTGTACCTGACCGTGTTCGGACGGTCGTGTTCGGACGACCTGGGCTGGATTGGTACGATAAAGTCGGTGCCGATCGACGAGTGGCGGCCGATCGACAGTGGCGCTGATGCTTCCGGCAGGCTTGCCATCGGCGTTCACCACGATCCCGGTGTCGGATCGGGAGAGAGCGGGTCAGCTCATGCGCCTCGTRCTCAACGTCATCTGGTTGGTATTCGGTGGTTTCTKGCTTGCCGTCGGCTATGCCCTCGCGGCGCTTGTGTGCTTCATTCTCATCGTCACGATTCCCTTCGGGATCGCCGCCCTGCGGATGGCGAACTTCACCCTGTGGCCGTTTGGACGGCGCATTGTCGACCGACCCGGCGCCGGCGGGGCGTCCCTGGTCGGAAACGTGCTGTGGATCCTGCTGGCCGGTTGGTGGTTGGCACTGGGACATCTCACCACCGGCCTGGCACTCTGCCTCACCATCATCGGTATCCCGCTCGGGTTGGCGAACTTCAAACTGATCCCGGTCTCGCTGCTGCCGCTGGGTAAGGAGATCGTGGACGTCGACGCCCCCGCGGTCKGAGCTCGCGCGGCATTCTGAGCCGCCGCGGCAGGTCGAGYGTGCTCGGACCGTGCCGYGCCGCCGCGCGAACAGAATGCCGGCCGCATGATCACAACGACATGATCGACTATGCCGTCCCGCTCCACCGGTAGCGTCGCCAGCATCGCATACGTGCTTATACCGGTCTCATCTCGGGCGTCGCTCGCAGATCGGAGCATTCCGTAGGCGACAGCAGGCCCACAATGGTGTAGTAGATTTGATGGTGTGGAATGTGCGCGCAGGCCAGGAGGGTGACGCGGAAACCTCTGGGCTCCCGAGGAGGGAGGTGAAATCATCGTGGACATCTGGGATGACCTTGCGCAGCGTAACAGCGCTCACCTGCGGGAACGATTCCTGACGGGGGACCTGGTAGCGGAAGGACCACAAAACGCGATTTTGGGTTCGTGGTGGCGCAGCCAGGTACTGAACGTGAGCCCGGACCGGTGCTCCCCCGTCTATGATCCGGATCTTGATCTGGACACGCGCCTGGTCCGCGCGGCCGACCCGGTACTCGACCGACTGGCATCCATGATCGCCGGGACCTGGGTGTGCGTGTGTCTCACCGACGACCAGGCAAGAATACTGGCGCACCGGGTCGGTGAGGCATCCTTCGGCCTACACCCTGGGTTCTGCGTCGCCGAGCACCTGGTCGGCACCAGCGCCGTAGCCCTCGCCCTCGTGGAAAGGCGCCCCGCCCGCGTCTCGGGCGCCGAGCACTTTGCTGACCTCTACCAACCGGACGCGTGCATATCCGCTCCCGTCCGCGACCCCCTCAGCGGGCGTATCGAAGGCGTGTTCAGCCTCATTTGCAGGCTCGCCGAGGCGAATCCGTCGGCGGAAGCCATGGTGGGGGAGGCTGGCCGCGCTATCGAACATCGCCTGCTGGAACAGGCGAGCGAGCGGGAACGCGCCTTGCTCCTGGCGTACCGGCAGGCCAAACACCGGATGCGGATACCGGCTGGCGGCGCACAGTTTCCGCTTGATCTCGATGCCGGGTCCGGCATCGAGATCAAGCACGATACTCGGCTGGTTTTGCAGGAGAAGGCCGCTGAACTGATCGCAGCGGGCCGGCCGACCGCCATCGAGGTATCCCTGCCGCACGGTCAGACTGCCACGCTGGTGTGCAGGGAGGTACGGACGCACTCCGCAGTGGCCGGGCTGGCCGTCGAGGTCGTCCTTCCCTTCGGGCCGCCCCGTCGCCTCATGACCAGCGCCGCGGCTGTGGCAGGACACCTCAACAGCCAGCCGCGGGGGGCCGACGCCGGTGCCCCGTCGGCGCCGGGGCTTTTCCTGCCGTATGCCGCGCTCAGCGCGCCCAGGCCGACGCCGCGACTGCCGGCGGGTGCACCCGACGCCACCCGCCCGGCCAGCACACCCGTGGCCAGTGCGTACCCGGCCAGCCGGCAGCCCGCCATCGGCGCGTCACTGCTGGCGATCGGGGAACAGGGAATCGGCCGTCTCGCGGTGGCGGCACGGCGACGCCTCACCCTGCTGTACGAGGCCAGTATGCACATCGGGACCACCCTCGACGTGACTCGGACCGCCGAGGAACTGGCCCAGGCAGCCGTGCCCGAACTCGCCGACGTCGTCACGGTGGACCTGTCGGAGTCTGTTCTGCGGGGCGAGGACTCGCTGCGTCCGACCGCACTGCTGCGCCGCGCCGCCCTGCACGGCATCCAGGAAGGCCTCGCTCTCTACCCGGCCGGTCACCAGATCAGCTTCCTGYCCTCCACGCCGCAGGCTCGGTGCCTGGCCAGCGGGCGAGCGGTGCTCGAGGCCGACCTGCACGCGGCTCCCGGTTGGCAGGCCCAGGACCCCGAACGCGTCGAGCAACTCCTCGCGCAGGGGATCCACTCGCTCATCACCGTCCCCCTGTGCGCCCGCGACGTGATGTTCGGGGTGGCCAGTTTCTGCCGCTCCCGGCAACCAGAGCCCTACGAGGACGACGACCTGGCCCTGGCCGAGGAGTTGGCCGCCCGCGCGGCGCTGTGCCTGGACAACRCCCACCGCTACACCCGCGAACGACAGCTGCACCACCAGGCCCTGCACGATCCGCTGACCGACCTGGCGAACCGCACGCTGTTGACGGCCCGACTGCAACGCGGACTTGCCCGGCGCCTCCACGACAATACGCAGGACGACACGCAGCTTGCACTACTGTTCTGCGACCTCGACGACTTCAAGAGCGTCAACGACAGATTCGGGCACGCGGCCGGCGACGACCTGCTTCGCGYAACCGCGGGTCGGCTGACGAGTTGCGCCCGTAGCACCGACACGGTTGCCCGCATCAGCGGCGACGAGTTCGCGGTCCTGCTGGAAGGCGRCTGCGTCGACCCCGAGTCCATCGGGCGGCGGATCCTGGAAACACTCCGCGTACCCTTGGTACTCGCCGGAACGGTTCATACAACCCAGGCCAGCATTGGGCTGGTCGTTGTCGACCCCGGCACTCAGGCCACCGCRGAAAGCGTGCTGAAACAGGCGGACTCCGCCATGTACGCCGCAAAACGGCGGGGTAAGGGCACCCTGGTGGTGTACCGGCCGGAGCTGTGCCCCGCCAGCGCCGAGGACGCCCTGCGCACCAGCCTCACCCACGCCGTACGCGGCGAGGATGGCGGCGGTACCCTCAACGTCAGCTATCAGCCGATCATCGAGCTCCACACCGGTCGGACCGTCGGTGTCGAGGCGGCGCTTCGGTGGGACGACCCGTCCTCCCGATCCGTTCCCCACCACCGTCTCACCCTCACCGCCCAGCAGACCGGGCTGGCCCCCGCACTGGAGCACATCCTGCTCGACCGGGCCTGCCGTGACCTCGGCCGATACCGAAGCACRGGCCATCCGGAGGTGGCCCTCCACATCCCCGTCTCGATCCTCGATGCCGCTGACGCCCGGTTCACGACCGAGGTGGTCAATGCTCTGACCGTCCACCACCTGCCACCCGATGCTCTCGTGCTCCGCGTCGCCGGCGCGACGCACCACACCGATCAGGCTGCCCTGCGGGCGCTGCGCGGACTGGCCGCACGAGGTATCAGGCTCGCGATCACCTATCCCGACGCCGAGGACCTCTCGTTCGATCCCCTTCTGCCGCTTCCCGTCCAGATCATCGTGCTCGACGCCGCCGCCACCCGGCACCTGACCGAATCGCTGACCGACGGCCGCACCCCCGGGGAAGAAGAAAACGACGGCACGCTGCGCACGGCGTTCCTCGCCACCATCCGCGGACTGGGCATTTCACTGCTGGGCACCGGCATCGCTGACGCGAAGCAGGCCGCCACCCTCGCGCACAGCGGCTGCGGCCTTGGCCAGGGCAGCCTCTTCGGCGGACCMGCACCGCTCRCCGACATCCCCGGCAGGTATCCGACATGAGGTAGCCGCCATGTCTCCAGTGCGCGGCACTGACCCTCGACTCTCCAGTGCGCGGCACTGACCCTCGACTCTCCAGTGCGCGGCACTGACCCTCGACTCTCCAGTGCGCGGCACTGACCCTCGACTCTCCAGTGCGCGGCACTGAAAATGCCTTGACCTGATGTTGGGTTGACGTCGTAGGGTCGCAACACGTCTGCAGTGTGCTTACCCACCGTTGTYGCGATCTACCGGTTCGACCACCAGCCGCCACCGAGAGGGACCGTATGCTGATCCGACTTCTGCGGGCTCACCTCGGCCCCTACGGCCGGCCGATCTCGATACTGGTCCTTCTGCAGCTGGTGGCGACGATCGCCATGCTCTACCTCCCCACCCTCAACGCCGACATCATTGATCGTGGAGTGGTCATCGGCGACACCGGCTACATCATGCGTATCGGTGGACTCATGCTCGGTGTCAGCGTCGTGCAGATCGTCTGTGCCGGCGCCGCCGTCTTCTTCGGAGCCCGGACGGCGATGGCGCTCGGTCGGGACATCCGGGCGTCGGTGTTCGACCGGGTCCAGTCGTTCTCGGCCCGGGAGGTCGGCCGCTTCGGCGCGCCCTCTCTGATCACCCGGGCCACGAACGACGTGCAGCAGGTGCAGATGCTGATGTTAATGAGCTTCACGCTCATGGTYTCCGCGCCGATCATGTGCCTGGGCGGCATCATCCTGGCGGTCAACCAGGATGCCGGGCTCTCGCTCCTGCTCGTCGCGATCACTCCGGTCCTCGCAGTGATCATCAGCTTGATCGTGCGACGGATGCGACCGCTGGGCCGGGCGATGCAGGAGCGCCTGGACGCCGTCAACCGGATCCTGCGGGAGCAGATCACCGGGCTCCGGGTGATCCGCGCTTTTGTCCAGGACGACTATGAGCGGCGCCGGTTCGCGGTGGCTGACGCCGAACTGACCGACATCTCGTTGCGGTTCGGCCGACTCATGGCGTTGATGTTCCCRCTCGTGCTCACCGTGGTCAACTTCTCGAGCGTGGCCGTGCTGTGGTTCGGTGCCCACCGTATCGACGCCGGCCAGATGCAGATCGGCGCGCTGACGGCCTTCCTCAGCTACCTGATGCAGATCCTGATGTCGGTGATGATGGCCACCTTCATGTTCATGATGATTCCCCGCGCCGAGGTGTGCGCGGAGCGCATCCAGGAGGTGCTCGAGACCGACTCCACGGTCCTGCCACCGCAGAACCCGGTGCGGGAGCTGCGCCGCCACGGTGACCTGGAACTGCGGGGCGTCGGGTTCCACTACCCGGGCGCGGAGGCGCCGGTCCTGCGCGCAATCAGCCTGCGCGCCCGGCCGGGTCAGACCACAGCCATCATCGGCAGCACCGGTAGCGGCAAGACAACGCTGCTCGGTCTGGTCCCGCGGTTGGCCGACGCCACCGAGGGCGCCGTCCTCGTCGACGGCGTCGACGTCCGCGATCTCGACCCGGCGCTGCTCGCCCGGACCGTCGGCCTGGTTCCACAGAGGCCGTATCTGTTCTCCGGCACCGTCGCGACCAATCTGCGCTACGGAAATCCGGACGCCACCGACGACGAACTGTGGCGCGCGCTGGAGATCGCGCAGGCGAAGGACTTCGTCGAAGCCATGCCGGACGGTCTCGACACCGCGATCGCCCAGGGTGGCACGAACGTCTCCGGCGGCCAGCGCCAACGGCTCTCCATCGCCCGCGTGCTCGTTCACGGCCCGGAGATCTACCTGTTCGACGACTCCTTCTCGGCCCTCGACTACGCCACCGACGCCCGCCTGCGCAGGGCGCTCGCCCACGAGACCTCCGCCGCGACCGTGGTGATCGTCGCTCAGCGGGTCGCCACCATCCGGGATGCGGATCAGATCATCGTGCTGGACCACGGTGAGGTGGCCGGCGTCGGCACCCACCAGCAGCTGATGGCCGACAACACCACGTACCGCGAGATTGTGCTCTCCCAGCTCACCGAGGAGGAGGCGGCATGAGCAGCCCGGTACCGGCACCGCGCCGCGGCCCGGCCCCGACGGCCGGGCCCGCTCGGTTCTTCGTGGGCCCGGGCGCGACGGAGAAGTCGATGGACTTCGCCGCGTCGAGCCGCCGGCTGCTCGGACTGCTGCGACCGCAGCGCCACCTGCTGATCGCCGTCGTGGTCCTGGCGACGTTGAGCGTCGGCCTGAGCGTGATCGGTCCTYGCCTGCTCGGCCACGCCACCGACCTGGTGTTCGCGGGGATCTTCAGTCGGCGGCTGCCAGCCGGCAGCACGAAGGAACAGGCGGTCGCGCAGCTGCGTGCCACCGGCCACGGTACCCAGGCGGACCTRCTCGCCTCGCTCGACGTGACCCCCGGTCATGGCATGGACTTCGATGCCATCGGTGTCGTGCTGCTGGGGGTCGTGGTCGTCTACGCGGTGTCCGGATTGTGCGGTGTGCTCCAGGCCCGGCTGGCGAACCTGGCCCTGCAGAGAGTGATCAGTGATCTGCGCCGCGACGTCCAGGCGAAGATCTCGCGGTTGCCCGTCCGTTACTTCGACGGTCAGCCGCGAGGCGAGGTGCTCAGYCGGGTCACCAACGACATCGACAACTTCGGGCAGAGCCTGCAGCAGAGYATGTCGCAGATTGTCGCGTCGACGCTGACGATCGTGGGCGTGCTGTCGATGATGCTCTGGATCTCCTGGATCCTCGCCCTGATCGCGCTGGTCACGGTGCCAGTGTCGATCATGATGGCGACCCGGGTCGGCAAGCTGGCTCAGCCCCAGTTTGTCGCCCAGTGGCGGATCACCGGTGGTCTCAACGCCCATATCGAGGAGATGTACACCGGGCACACGCTCGTGCGGGCGTTCGGCCGGCAGGAGGAATCCGCGGAGATCTTTCGTGAGCAGAACGAGCGGCTCTACGCCGCCAGTTGGCGCGCGCAGTTCATCTCCGGTCTCATGCAGCCCTCGATGTTGTTCATCGGAAACCTGAACTACGTGCTGGTAGCTGTGATCGGCGGCCTGCGGGTCGCGTCCGGCTCGCTGTCGATCGGTGACGTCCAGGCGTTCATCCAATATTCTCGGCAGTTCAGCCAGCCGTTGTCCCAGGTTGCCAGCATGGCGAACCTGGTGCAGTCCGGGGTGGCCTCCGCGGAGCGGGTGTTCGACCTGCTCGACACCGTCGAGCAGGAACCCGACCGGGCGGTTCCGGCGCATCCGGAGCGGCTTCGTGGCCGGGTGSCCTTCGAACGCGTCTCCTTCCGCTACGAACCGAACAAGCCGTTGATCGAGGACCTGTCACTTGTCGCGGAACCTGGTCACACCGTCGCGATCGTCGGGCCGACCGGCGCCGGCAAGACCACTCTGATCAACCTGCTGATGCGCTTCTACGAGGTCACCGGCGGACGGATCACCTTGGACGGGGTCGATGTCGCGGCGATGTCGCGGGATGAACTGCGGGCCAGCATCGGCATGGTCCTGCAGGACACCTGGCTGTTCGGCGGAACGATCGCGGAGAACATCGCCTACGGTGCGGAGGGCGCCACCCACGAGCAGATTGTGGCGGCGGCCCGCGCCGCGCACGTCGACCGGTTCGTCCGCACTCTTCCCGCGGGTTACGACACCGTGCTCGACGACGAGGGGGTCGGCGTGAGCGGCGGGGAGAAGCAGCTGATCACCATCGCCCGCGCCTTCCTCGTGGAACCTCTGATCCTGGTTCTCGACGAGGCGACGAGCTCGGTGGACACCCGTACCGAGGTCCTCATCCAACGGGCGATGTCGACCCTGCGGGCGGGGCGGACCGCGTTCGTCATCGCRCATCGGCTGTCGACCATCCGGGACGCGGACACCATTCTCGTGATGGAGAACGGAGCCATYGTCGAACAGGGCACCCACACCGAGCTCCTGGCCGCCGATGGCCCATACTCCCGGCTGTACCAGTCCCAGTTCGCCCAGGCCGTCGTCGAGATCTGACCGTCGAGATCTGACGGTCGAGATCTGCGTGAGCGGTTGCGCCACCGGCCCGTGCGTGTGACAGCGGGGATGAGCACGAGCCGGACGGCTTGTTAGGCGAACGTGGTCAGTTGATCAGTTTGATGAGCTGGCGCCCGTCGAGCCAGTTGCCGGTGACATCGGTGAACGTGTTGTTCTTCCACGCCAGCAGCCGCACCGCCGTGTTGCAGATCGCCGGGAAGATGTCGATCTGCTTGCCGTCGCAGGTGAACGGATGGGCCATGACGTTCGGGCGGTCGTGGGAGGCGCGAAGCGCCGTGAGCAGGGCGGCCGAGGTCGGCTGGGCGGTACCGGCCAGCAGCGACCGGATGTTGAGGACGGCGGAGAAGGATCCCTGCGACGACGAGGACCGATCGGCCTCCGGGATCGCCTTACGGAACGCCGCCGTGTCGGCGTCACCATCGCTCGTCCCGACCGGTAGGTAGCTGGATGCGAAGTAGAGGTTGTCGGTCCGGCCGCTGGCCGCGCGCGGCACCGCGGGGGTGGTGCAGGGACCGATGAAGTAGATGTCGCTGCGGATGTTCAGCGCCGCCGCGGCCTGGACGATCCGGGTGCACGTCGCCGCCTGGAACACCACGATGATCGCGTCCGGCTTGCCCGCCGCGACCTGGGTCAGGGCCGGCGCGAAGTCTGCCGCGTCGGATTTCTCCGGCACCAGTTTGACGTCGGACACACCTTTATGGTGCAGGACGTTCTGCGATCCCTGGATAGCGGCGGACAGCAGGCCGGGCAGGTCGAGGTACAGGGCATGCACGCTGCGCACATGCCGGATGTTCGTCAGATAGTCGGTGAGGCCGAGCAGCTCGCTGAGCGAACCGCCGGAAAATGCGAAGGCGTTGTGTGAGCCGAGTTCTCCGCTCAGTTGAGGAGAGCCGGTGACGTACGGGATGTGGGCGGTCTCGTATATCGGCATCGCCGCCTCCGCGCCGAAATCGATCCCGCCGACCACCGCGAGTGGTTTCGTGGCGACAAGCCGGTTGGCGCAGTTCTGGGAGGACTCCGGCGAGCCGTCGGTTGCGCAGCTGATCAGCCGGAGCGGTCGACCGTCGAGCCCGCCCAGAGAGGTGTTGGCGTAGTCCACGGCGGCCTGAGCGGCCTTCCGGGTCTCCGGGTATGACCCGACAGTGCTGTTCTCAACCGTTACGAAGCCGACAGTGACCGCAGGCCCGGTCAGGCGGCTCGCCGCCGCGCTGCCACCGGCAGCTGCGCCGGACGAGCCACCGCGCTGACTCGTGCACCCGGYGACAACGACGGACAAGGCTACRGAGAACGCGAGGAGGATGCGGGAGGCTTGTCTCACGGCTCGTGAAGCTACACTTCTGTCGTCCAGTTCTGGGGGCTTGACCGTCGACCGGCCGGACGGGGACTGTTGTGTGACCATGCGTCCGGTCTTCATCGCAGTTCGGATCTCTCTATCTGCAATAGATGCGTCTACGGGGGCCCGGTGACAACGTATATAGCAGCATTGCTGCTCGGCCTTGGCCCGGGGGCCGTGTACGCGGCGCTCGGGCTAGGGCTCGTGCTCACCTACCGCGCGTCCGGCGTGGTGAACATCGCCCATGGGGCGTTCGCTATGTACGCCACCTACCAGTACGCAGAACTACGGGAGGTCGGGGACCTCGTACTGCCCGTCGTCGGGATGCCGCCAAGAATTCATCTCACCGACACGCCCACCTTCGGGCTAGCCCTGTCAGTATCCCTCGCAATGGCGGCAATTCTAGCACTGGCATCCTAWCTGGTGGTTTTTCGGCCCTTGYGGCGTGCCCAGCCGCTGATGACGGTCGTGGCGGCGGTCGGCCTCACGATCGCGCTGCAGGCCGTCGCCGTGCTCCAGTTCKGATCTGACAACAGGTTCCTCAGCCCGGTGCYGCCGCAGTCACCGCTGTCCCTGCTGGGCGTGACCGTGGCGAGTGACCGGCTGCTGCTCGCCGCGTCGGTCATCGTGGTCGCCGCCGGTCTGTGGGCGATGTCGCGCTGGACGTTGTTCGGCCTGGCTACCCGCGCCGTCGCCGAGGATGAGCAGACCACCGCGCTTCTCGGCCGGCGGCCCGGCTGGATCGCCGCCGTCAACTGGGTCATGGCGGCCGTGCTCGCCGCCCTCGCCGGGATCCTCGTGGCGCCGATCAGTGCGCTGAATCCGACGAGCTACTCGCYGTTCGTCGTTCCCGCGCTCGCCGCCGCTCTGCTCGGTGGCCTGTCCTCGTTCGGTCTGACCGTCGTCGGAGCTCTCGGCCTCGGCATGACCCAGGCCGTCCTGATCCCGCTGCAACAGGACGTCTCCTGGTTGAACCAGCCGGGACTGCGCGCGCTGCTTCCGATGCTTCTGGTCATCGCGGTGGCGGGCCGGCGCGGGGATCTCATTCCCGGTCGCGCCGCGGGCGTCGCCGTGTCGGCTCCGATGCCGGTGGTCGACCCGCCGGAGTCTCCCCTGCGCCACCTCGCGGTCGGTGTGCCGTTCGGGGTGGTCGCGATCCTCGTGCTGGCCGGCCCCTACCGGCTCGGCCTCGAACGCAGCCTTGCCGGCGCCGTGGTGTGTCTGTCGTTCGTCGTGTTGACCGGGTACGTCGGACAGCTCTCGTTGGCACAGATGACCCTCGCCGGTGTCGCCGGCTTCCTGTTGGCCAGACTCCAGGGTGAGCTGGGCGTGCCGTTCCCGATCGCACCCCTGCTCGCCACGGGTGCCGCCGCCGTGGCGGGCCTGCTGCTGGGGGTGCTGTCACGGCGGCTGCGTGGAATCGACCTGGCATTGATCACTCTGGTCGCCGGCGTCGCGATCCAGGAGGTGGTGTTCGGAAACCCGCTGGTCACCGGCGGGTTGGCCGGGTCGGTAGTACCGAGTCCGAAGATCTTCGGCCTCGATCTCGGGCTCGCCGGTGCCGGGTTCCCCCGGCCGCAGTACGGGCTGCTGGCGTTGGCCGTGCTCGCCGCGTGCTGCTACGGAGTCGCCCGGCTGCGCACCGCGGACCTGGGCCGGCGCATGCTGGCCGTGCGCGCGAACGAACGGGCCGCTGCCGCGGCCGGGATCGACGTCCGTCGTACGAAGGTGCTCGCCTTCACCCTCTCCGCCGCGATCGCCGGTCTCGGCGGCTGCCTCATCGGCTACGGCCAGGGACGTCTGTCCTTCGACTCGTTCGGCGTCACGGCCTCGCTGTTCTTCCTGGCGATCGCGGCCGCCGGCGGGGTGACGAGTGTCGGCGGAGCGTTGCTGGGCGGTCTGCTGGTGCCGGGCGGAATCGTGTTCATCGTGCTGGACCAGGTTGCCGGGCTCGGCAAGTACCAGTCCGTGCTGTGCGGGATCGCCGTCGTGGTGCTGGCGGTGCTACGTCCGGCCGGGCTCGCGTACCGACCGCATCGGACGGCTCGCGCCGATCATCAGGGCCGCGCGGATCGGTCGGGTGGCACGCATCGGACCGGTCCTGGGCAGCGAACGCGTCGAGGAGATCACGTGCGACACCCGCAGCCGCCGGACCAGGGCCGGCCGAGCCTGACCCCGCATCCGGTCAACCCGGGCGGAGCCCCGTGACGGCGTTGCTGGCGGTCGACATGCTCGCCGCCGACCAGGGCCGCACGCGCATCCTCGAGGATGTCTCCTTCACTCTGTCGGCAGGCACCATCACCGGGCTCATCGGACCCAACGGAGCCGGAAAGACGACGTTGATCGACGCCCTCACCGGGTTTGYGTCGATCAGCGCGGGTACCGTCACGCTGGACGGTGCCGTGCTCGTCGGACTGCCGGCGCATGAGCGGCTGCGGTTGGGGCTCGCCCGCACCTTCCAGGCGCTGGAACTCTTCGACAGTCTGGAGGTCGGGGAGAACCTGGCCGTCGTCACGCCCCGGGCACCCGGACCCGCGACCGGGCCAGATCCGGCCCGGTCGCTCGGGCTCGCCACGATCGCCGATCGCCTGCCGTCGACGCTCTCCCACGACGAGCGGTCCTCGGTGGCTCTCGGCCGCGCCCTCGTCGCCAGGCCGAAGGTCCTGCTGCTGGACGAACCGGCCGCGGGTCTCGACCCGGCCGCCCGCCGGACGCTCGCCGACCGGCTGCGCCGCATCGCCGCCGACGGCATCGCCGTGCTGCTCGTTGACCACGACGTGAAGCTCGTCTTCGACGTATGCGACCACGTCCTCGTCCTGGACGGGGGCCGCGTCGTCGCGCGCGGTCGATCCGCCGAGGTGCGCGCCGATCCGGCGGTCCGCGCTGCCTATCTGGGCGGTGGTGGGCCCGACGGCGGCGACCGCGCCGGGACCGCCCCGGGACCCGGGCCCGGCTCGGCCTCTGCTCTCGACTCCGTGTCTGCTCTCGACTCCGTGTCTGCTCTCGACTCCGTGCCTGCTCTCGACTCCGTGCCTGCTCTCGACTCCGTGCCCGCCTCCACCCCGGCGCCGGCCCCCGGCCGAGGCGGGGGCGATCTGCTCGTACTCGACCGGGTCACGAGCGGATACGACGGAGTTCCGGTGCTCCGGGACGTGTCGCTCACCGTCGGTGCCGGGGAGATCGTGGCGCTGCTCGGAGCGAACGGCGCGGGCAAGACGACGCTGATCCGCACGGCGGCGGGGCTGCTGACGCCGTYGAGGGGACGGGTCAAGGTCCTCGATGACCGGTCGCGCCGGGCCGCGCCGAGCACACTCGCCCGCCGGGGGATGGCGGTCGTACCGCAGGGACGAGGATCACTCGGGCGGTTGACCGTCCGCGAGAACCTGCGCCTGGCGGCCGGCCGGCGCTCATCCGGCGAGATCGGGCGGGTGTTGGACTGGTTCCCGGTGCTGCGCGGCCTGCTCGACCGGTCGGCCGGAGAACTGTCCGGGGGCGAGCGGCAACGGCTCGCGTTGGCCGTCGCTCTGGTGCGCAGACCGCGTCTGCTGCTGGTGGACGAGCTGTCGTTCGGCCTGGCACCCGGGATTGCGCCGCAGCTGCTCGCCCTGCTGCGCACGATCGCCCTCGAGACGTCGACCGGCGTGCTGCTGGTCGAGCAGTTCGTCTCGCTCGCGTTGCAGGTGGYCGACCGTGGCTACGTTCTCGACCGGGGCCGGATCGCGCTGTCGGCGAGCGCGGCGGATCTCATCGCGCATCCCGAGCTCATCGAGACGGCCTACCTGGGCGGGAGTTCCGGGCCGGCGGCGGCCCCGGACCGCTGAGCTGGTCCGGCGTTCCCCGCCACGCAGAGAAACCGGGGTCCGGCKGAACAGGGCTCTTCACGTCGCCCGATGGTGTAGGGCATGCGTCGGATGAACCGGAAGGGGTGGCGAGCGGGCCGGCGGTGTCTTACTGTCGACAAGCGTCGAAGTTGATCGCGGGAGCTCCGCCAAGGGGCTGAGAGGGCGGCTGGGGCCGCCGACCGCAGGAACCTGTCCGGGTAATGCCGGCGTAGGGAGTCTTACATGGTGTCGCGTACCGACCGTTCGTCCTCGTCCACCTCGAAGGCCGTCACCTCGTCCCCGTCCACCTCATCCTTGTCGTCCGCCGCATCCTCCCCGTCCGTCTCGTCCTCGTCCTCCTCGTCGTCCGTCTCGGCCGCGGGGATGACGGCGGTCTCGACGGGTCCGCYGACGGGCAGCCGCAAGACCTGGCTGGTCGGAGCGGATCCCGATCTGCGGGTGCCGATGCGGGAGATCGTGCTGACCACGGGTGACACCGTCGTGGTGTACGACACCTCCGGTCCATATACCGATCCGGGGGTGACGATCGATGTGCGCCGGGGTCTGCCGGCGACGCGGGACAGCTGGATCGCCCAGCGTGGCGACACCGCGCCGGATGAGCGGCGGACCGTTCCCGGGACCGGGACATYGGGTCCTGGGACGCCCGGTTCTGGGACGCCCGGTTCTGGGACGCCCGGTTCTGGGACGCTCGGTCTCGGCGGGACGGATCTCGACGGGCGGGTGCGAGTGCCCCGTCGGGCGGTGCCGGGACGGCCTTCCATAACCCAGCTGGGCTACGCCCGCCGCGGTCAGATCACTCGGGAGATGGAGTTCGTCGCCCTGCGGGAGGGTCTTCCCGTCGAGACGGTGCGGGCGGAGATCGCCGCGGGGCGGGCCGTGCTGCCGGCGAACGTGAACCATCCMGAGTCCGAGCCGATGGCGATMGGCCGTGCGTTTCTCGTGAAGATCAATGCGAACCTCGGCAACTCGGCCGTTACCTCCTCGATCGAGGAGGAGGTCGAGAAGATGGTGTGGGCGACCCGCTGGGGCGCGGACACCGTGATGGACCTCTCGACCGGGTCGGACATCGCCCTGACCCGTGAGTGGATCATCCGTAACGCGCCGGTGCCGGTCGGGACCGTGCCGATCTACCAGGCGTTGGAGAAGGTCGGTGGCCGGCCGGAGAAGCTGTCCTGGGAGGTCTACCGGGACACCGTGATCGAGCAGTGCGAGCAGGGTGTGGACTACATGACGGTCCACGCGGGGGTGCTGCTGCGCTACGTGCCGCTGACCGCGCGGCGCAGGACCGGGATCGTCTCGCGCGGCGGCTCGATCCTGGCCTCCTGGTGCCTGGCCCATCACGAGGAGAACTTCCTCTACACCCACTTCGCCGAGCTGTGCGAGATCTTCGCCGCGTACGACGTCACGTTCTCTCTGGGCGACGGCCTGCGGCCCGGGTCCATCGCGGACGCGAACGATGAGGCCCAGCTCGCCGAGCTCGCCACCCTGGGCGAGTTGACGCAGGTGGCGTGGGAGCACGACGTCCAGGTGATGATCGAGGGACCCGGGCACGTGCCCATGAACAAGATCGAGGAGAACGTGCAGCTGCAGCGGGAGCTGTGCCACGACGCGCCGTTCTACACCCTCGGGCCGCTGACCACCGACATCGCCCCCGGCTACGACCACATCACCTCCGCGATCGGGGCGGCGATGATCGGATGGGCCGGTACCGCCATGCTCTGTTACGTCACCCCGAAGGAGCATCTCGGCCTGCCCGACCGGGACGACGTCAAGGCCGGCGTTATCGCCTACAAGATCGCCGCGCACGCCGCCGACCTCGCTAAGGGGCATCCCGGCGCGCAGGCCTGGGATGACGCCCTGTCGGACGCCCGGTTCGAATTCCGCTGGGCCGACCAGTTCCACCTCGCGCTCGACCCCGACACCGCACGCGCGTTCCACGACGAGACGCTGCCGGCCCCGGCCGCGAAGTCGGCGCACTTCTGTTCGATGTGCGGCCCGCACTTCTGCTCGATGAAGATTTCCCACCAGGTGCGGGCACACGCGGGCGGGGACGGGCTGGACCCGGCCGGGCATGGCGCGGACCCGGCCGGCGACGAGGCGGTCACCGCCGGCCTGCGCGAGAAGGCCGCCGAGTTCAACGCCGCCGGCAATCGGATCTACCTTCCGGTGGCCAACTCCTGACCGCCGTGGCCAACTCCTGACCGCCGTGGCCAACTCCTGACCGACGTGGCCAACTCCTGACCGACCGTCCCGACGGGCTTCCGCCGGTCAGCGGCGGGCCCCGTCGGGCGCAGGGGGCTCAGCGGGCGCAGCGGCCCCGGTGGTCCATAAAAGCTATCTAAAAAAGATATCTAAGACGATTACTTTGACGAGGGAGTAACCTCTCAAGAGGAAGTGGAGTGGTTATTTGGGTGATCGGCTCGAGGGGAGGTCTCCGATGAACCCGGACGTGCTGATCGGGTTGGGCGATCATCCGGTGCTGGACTTCGTCAACAGCCTCGCCTTCTCGGCGGACGGCCCGATCGAGTTGATCGCCGATGGCTGGAGCTACCTGCGCTGGCTCCAGCTCACGGGGCTTGTCGGCACGGCCGAACGAGAGGCGCTGCCTGCCCGGTTCGGATCCGAGGAGCTCGACCGCATCGCCGTCGCCGCGGTCGAGCTCCGGGAGTGGCTGCGGCCGCGCATCGGCGCCTGGGCGGGCGGCAGCTCCACCGTGCCGGACGAACCCACGCTGTCGCGACTGAATGGGCTGTTGGCCACCGACTGAAGCGCGCAGGTCGGCTACCACTGGCATCTGCGGAAGCTGATGGCCGAGCGTGGGCTGTTCGCGACGACGGCGCTGGTCCCGCTGCTCGCCGAGCGGGGTGTCCGGCTCTCCCGCGAGCAGGTCTACCGGTTGGTGACCGGCATCCCGGAGCGGCTGTCGCTGGCCACACTCGCCGCGCTCTGCGACATCCTCGGCTGCGCGCCCGGAGACCTGGTCGAGCCCTATTGGGGCCGGCCCCGGYGCGCCGACATCACCGCCATCCCCGGCCCGGGGGTCGGGTCATGACCAGCCCCTGGGCGTCACGGCTCGCGACGGCGGCGGCCCGCTGGGTGGCGGTGACCGCCGCGGTCGCGGCCGCCGACCCGTCGCTGCCCGCCGACGTGATTACCGCGGCGGTGCCGGTCTGCGCGCGCACGACGACCAGCCCGACATCTGCGTGAACTGCTTCACACTCCCGGAAGCGGTCTGCTCGGTCTGCGGGCGGCGGCGGCCCTGCGCGTTCGCCACCAGCGACGCCCCGCTCCGCCAGACCTGCACGCCTCGGCGCCCACCAGGTACTCCCGGCACGCGACGAGGCACTCGCCCGCGCCGAACAGCGCCTGGCCCGCCGGCTCGCAGACGTCGAACCGCCCGAACACCGACGCGTTGCAACCGCCGAGGGACTCGAACCCCCAACCTTCTGATCCGTAGTTAGATTTGGATCTTCCGTCGACGTCTGTCAACGTCCGCCCTGTCTGCTGACCATGAGCGTTCCGTCCACCGGTATCCGTCGACGTCCACCCGCGTCCAGCGGCTTGGCTGTCAACTTGGCTGTCACTCGTGCCACGGCTTGGACCACGTGACGGGCGCTCGACGCTGAGATCCGGGAGCATACTGGGAGGCATGGCGGAAGATCTTCTGGCGCTCGTCGTGGCCGACCCGACAGTCGGTCATGGGCAGGCGTGTATCCGGGGGACCCGGGTGCCGGTGAGTGTCGTGCTCGACTGCCTTGCCGACGGTATGTCCGACGGTGAGATCATCGCGGAGTACCCGTCGCTGACCGTGTCGGGGATCCGTGCGGCCGCTGCCTACGGGGCGCGTCTGGCGCGGGAGGATCTCGTGCCGCTTCGTACCGCGCCGTGAAGGTCAAGCTGGACGAGGGTCTCCCGGTCTCCCTTGCCGAGCGACTCGCCAAGCACGGGATCGATGCCGATACCGTGCTTGCGGAGAACCTGTCGGGCCGCTCCGATCCGGAGGTGCTCGCTGCTGCGGTTGCCGAGAACCGGATCGTGTTCACCCTCGACCGCGGCTGCGGGAACATCCGTGCCTACCCGCCGGGATCGCTTCACTATCACCTCGTGACCTACAGAGGGCCGCGCCGTGAAGAGACATGCGCTCTGAACTGGCCGGACGTCGACCTCGACCAAAAGAAGATCCTCATCCAGTGGCAGCTCGTCGTCGTCGGCTGGAAGGTGCAGCGCACCAGGCCCAAGACCGACGCGGGAGTGCGGGAACTGCTCCTCGACGACCTCACTGTCGAGGAGTTCTAACCGTCATCGGGAACGGCAGCACGACGAGCGCCGCGCCATGGGCCTCGACTGGGACCCCTCAGGACCGGTGTTCACGACCCTCGACGGCGATCCTCTGCATCCCGCCGCCGTCTCCGCCGAGTTCCAGGACCAGATCGCGAGAGCCGGGGTACCCCCGATCCGCCTTCACGATGCCCGGYACGTCGCCGCCACCCTCATGCACGGCGGCGGCGCGGACCTGAAGGTCATCCAGGAGACCCTCGGCCACTCCAGCCACGAGGTGACGGTCAACACCTACACCTCGGTCCTGGAAGAACTCGCCCGGGAAGCCGCCGAAGGCGCCGCCCGACTCGTCCCCCGCACTCCACCCACTCGGGYCGCGCACACCCCGCGCACACCCGACAGGTCACAAGAAGATCGAATAGGAGAAAAACCGCAGGTCAAGCAGGGTGCGCTCGGCAACGCACCACAAACACCCCCACCAGCACGGTTGCGGATCACACACGCGATCATACTGTCGGCGACCAGAGCTCAGTGGTGTTGATTGGAAATATTCGATCAATCGTCACCTGCACTCACCCGGATCCATGTTTAGCTTGAGCTATAGTTGACCAATGGCCGCAACGCCCGCCCGGTGGACGATCAAGGCCACCTCCGAGGTGCGAGAGTGGCTGCGTTCGCTGCGCCGGGAGGAGYCGGACAGCTACCGATCCGTCAACGCGGCAATCGACATGCTCGCCGAGGCCGGGCCGGCGCTCGGGCGCCCGCTGGTCGACACCCTCAAGGGATCAACGATCAGCAACCTCAAGGAGCTCCGACCGCGGTCGGGCCGCGAGGTGGCCATCCGAGTGATCTTCGTGTTCGATCCATGGTCGCAGGCCGTGCTGCTGGTCGCGGGGAACAAGGCCGGCGACTGGTCGCACTGGTACAGGGCTGCGATTCCTGCGGCAGAGGTTGTCTACGACGGCTGGCTGGCCGTCGAACGGAAACGGCGGGAGGGCTCATGACCGAGTTCCATGACTGGGAGGACATCCGCGCCGAGCTCCATGACGGCGATGACGCGGCACTCGCCGTGGAACGAGCGCGTACGGAGGCGTGGGCCAGCGCCTACCACCTGGCCGAGGAGCGCAAGCGCCTTGGTTTGACACAGCGTCAGGTCGCCGATCTGATGGGCGTCTCACCTGGCCGGATAAGCCAGATCGAAAACGGTGATCTGGACGTGAACGAGGTGGCAACCCTGAGCCGATACGMCCGGGCGTTGGGCGCACGCATGCGGATCATCTTCGACTACGGTAATGACCTCCGCCAGATCGCCTGATACGACCGGGAACTCAAGAAGCGGATCGGGGCGGCGCTGCTGCTGCTGCTGTCCCAGGGGCGCACCCCCGGAGTCGTGATCGTCGCCGGCCGACCCCACCCGCGCTGCCGACCGAGGCGTGGATCAACCAGCCCCCAGCGATCATCGAGACCGAGGAGGCGCTACCCACGAACCAAGCAGCCTGATGTCTCATCGGGATTGACAGGCTCCGATGGCGGAGAAGCAAGGTGCATTGCGCAAGCTCGACGATCACCTGTCCAGCGACGCTGGCGAGGATGCGCGGTAGGGATGTTGCTACTAATAGGAATCTTAGCATCTGGACACGGCTGCCCTATTGTGATTCAATAACTAGAGTTTCGCAGTTTTCTTGATCCAGATCAGTGTCTGGCAACGGCTGGATAATTTTCCCGATTGCTTTCGGGTGGATGATTCCCTGGTGCCTGCCGGTGGTATCGCGGTGCGTGGCGGAGGGGTGGAAGGCCAGCGCGAGGGGCTGGTGGCGGGAGCATCAGCGTTTCCTGTACCAACCCGAAAGTTGGACGCCGATGCTCCCGGACGTGACGATACCGGTTTCTCTGGCGGTGCTGCTGGAGGGTTTCCGGCCGTGTTTCACCGCGCCGTCGTTCCGGACGTTCCGGGCGCTCGTCGTGGGGATGCTCGCCACCGGCGGGCGGCGCACGGTGTGCGGGATGCTCGTCGGCGCGGGCCTGTCCACGCTGTGGCCGCACGACCGGGCGCACCGGTTTTTCGCGCGGGCGGTCTGGTCGCCGGAGAAGGTCGGCCTGGCGCTCGCCCGGCTCGTCGTCGACCGCCTCGTCCCGGCCGGGCCGCTGCACGTCGTCGTCGATGACACCCTGTTCCACCG
>NZ_MAQZ01000060.1:0-120382 GCF_001756285.1 Frankia sp. CgMI4 | reverse complement strand
CAGGCCATGAACGGGGTAAAACAATTGGCACTGACAATCGGCACGCTGTTGAGTTCTCAAGGAGCAGGCGCTACCAGACCTCCACCCTCAGGGCTTCGTTCTGGTGCTTCTTTAAGTTACTCGGCTTGCCCGGCGGTGTCAAATCGCTTCTTTTTGTGCGAAATGTTCACATCCGAACAGATCTTACCTTCTTGCACACTCCGGACGTTCGCGTTYAAAGCGATCAACCGGAACGTTTTTCCTAGATTATGAGCTTTGGCTTGATTGTGTCAAATCACTCCGGCCCGGTAGTTAACCTACCCACGTACCGGTGTTTGCCACTCTCGTACCTTATCGCACCGTCCGCGGCCCGTTTCCTCGGGGGGTCTACGCCCCCTCGGAGGAGATCTGGTCCTGCGCGACGCCCGGCTCCCGGAGGAGCTCGGTGGGCGACGAAGAGGAACTATACACGAGTCCGGGCATGGTGAGCGGACGCGAGGACATAACTTTCTGGCACCGACGGTTGACAGTGCGCAATCCCTGCAGCTGACAACCTCCGGGCCCCCGCGCCGATTCCCTCCCTCGCCGAACCGCTGCCGAGGCCCGCCTCGTCCCTCGTTCACCGGTGCCGTCCGCCCGCCGGCGCAGACACCGGGTCCGATGCGGGGGTACCCCGGTCAGCGATCCCCAAACCACCCGAACCTCCGATCCGCACGCTCCCTACACCTGCCCCTCCCGCGTCTACCCAGCCGCGAGGCTGTGAGGCCGGGCAGACGCGCCAGCGAGGCATGTTTGAGGAGGAGGGGACACCAGGCGAGACCGACACACCAGGCGACGTCTTAGAAAACGTCGTACCGGCCGGTACTAGCCCTCCCAGGCGTACCGCTCCGGCGCGAGGATGAAGGCGCCGGCCCCCCGAAGCGCGATCCGGCTGGGATCGGARCTCCGTCTGATCTGCATCCGCCGGGTGAACGCCAACCCCGTGTGACGATCGAAACTGGCCGACAGCGCGTCCCAGAAGATCGGGCCGGACTGCGCAAACCCGCCAGCCACCACGGCGGCCTCCAGGTCGAGCAGGCTCGCGCAGGAGGCCAGTCCGGCTCCCACCGCAGCACCCGCGCGGGCGAGGGCCCGCCGGGCGACGCCGTCGCCGGCCCGTGCCGAGGCTGCAAGCACGCGACCGTTGGCCGGCTGATCCCCCGAAGGCACCCAGCCCTCGCCGATCRCCCAGGCCACCGTCCGCGGACCCGACGCGAGCGCCTCCAGACATCCACGTCCCCCACACGGACAAGGAGGTCCGTCGGCCTCCACCACCATGTGACCGATATGGCCGGCATTGCCGGATGTGCCGTGCAGCAACCGGCCCMCGAGAACCAGGCCGCCTCCGACGCCGGTGGAGACGGTGACGGCGAGCATGTTGCGCACGCCACGGCCCTCACCCATCCAGTGCTCGCCGGCGGCGAGGGCGACGGCGTCGTTGTGGATCAAAACCGGGCCGCCCGGGTATGCGTCCCGCAGCCGCGCCCGCAACGGGAATCCCCGCCAGGCCGGAATGTTCARCGGGGAGACCTCACCGACCGGCCAGTCCATCGGACCGCTGCACCCGCAGCCGAGTCCCGTCATCTCGTCCGGACGCATCCGCGCCGCGGCGAGCGCCTCGTCGAGGCAGTCCTGGACGACGGCGAAGACCTCCTCGGCATCGACCCCTGCCGCCCGGGCCGACGCCGGCCCAGCGCCGTCCGGATCAGGTGAAGCCGGTGAAGCCGGTGAAGCCGGACGCGGGACCGGCATGGAGCGACGGGCCTGAGCGGCGATCGTGCCGTCCCCCGCGACGACACCGGCGGCGATCTTGGTTCCCCCGATGTCGAGGGCGAGTGCGAAGGTCTTCCGGCCGTCCGCACGCGCCGGCTCCGCACCCGCGGGCTCCTTGCCCGACGCGCGGACGTCCCGCGGCCCGCCCGCCTCCCATGGCTGGAACGCCTCCTGCGACTGGGACATCGTCCTGGCGCCTCTCTGCTCGCCGATCGACCGTCGGTACCTGCGGTACCTCGTGAAACCCGGCCGTAACTGAAACCCGGCTGTGACCCGTCCGCCCTCGGCAACCCTTCCGACCACCGGAAACCGGCCTGGAGGCCGACATCCACCACCGGTACCAACCTGGTCTCTCCCGACCTGGAGCGACGGAAGAGGTGGAGCGTACCCGCGATCGGCCCGCACCGACCTCGGCCCCGCGGAACGCGCAACCCGGCGCACGAAACCCGGCAGGCCGCCACGGCCCAGTCCCGACCCGCCGCGAACCCGACCCGCCGCGAACCCGACCCGCCGCGAACCCGACCCGCCGCGAACCCGACCCCGTGAAATTGTGGGATTGAATGGTTGGGGCGGCCGGCGACAGGCCGATCCCCGATCGCGGTCGCCTCCACGAAGAAACCATCCTGAGGCGGGCTCACGGCGATCACCTGAGGTCCACGGGCTTCTCGGCCGCCGAGCACATGGACAAGCCGATCCGCGGTCGGCTAATGTCCGACGGGCAAGGACGATCACCGGTTGAACGACGGTGGCGGTTACTTCCGACGGTCCGTCCCAGGGGGAAGCGGCGTGCTCGGYGCGGGAGTTTGGCCGAAYGGTGGTCAGTTCGAGGCTGCGGTCTCCACTGGCGCGGAGGTATTCACGGATCCACGGCTGCGGACCGCCCGGTTCGAACGGGACGCTTTCGGTGCCCCGGTGCAGGTCACCGGCGAGTCGGCGGTCGTTTTCTTCGGAGCGGCGACGGGCAGTGCCTTCGCGCTGCGCTGTCCGACCCGGCCGCTGACCGGCGGAGCCGAACGCTATGCGGCGGTAACGAATCATCTACGTCGTCATCGGGTACTGTCAGCCTTCCCGAAAGCCGAGTGGGTCGCGCAGGGAGTGCGGGTCGGCGAGAAATGGTGGCCGGTGGTCGTCATGGACCAGGTCCAGGGCACCACCCTGCGGACCTACGTCCGCCAGCACCTCGCATCTCCGGAAGCACTGCGTGACCTCGCCGCCGGATGGAAGCTTCTACTCGGTGAGATGAGCAAGGCCGAGATCGCCCATGGCGATCTGCAGCACGGCAACGTGTTCGTCACCGAACAAGGTTCAGTACGCCTCGTGGACCTGGACTCGGTTTGGGTCCCGGCGGTCGCGCACCTGCCGCCGGACGAGCATGGACATCGCCACTACCAGCACCCCCGCCGGCAGTCGACGGGCTACTGGGACCGCCGCGTCGACACCTTCCCGGGTCTCGTCATCTACCTCTCGGTGCTGGCGGTCGCCGCCGACCCGGCCCTGTGGGAAGAGTTCCACCGCGACGAGAACCTCATCCTGAGCGCGTCCGACCTCGCCCAGCCCGACCACACGCCGATCTGGTCACGACTCGCCGCAAGCCGGGACGGCGAGGTCCGTCGGCTCGTCCCGCTGCTGAGGCGCTTCTGTCTCGGGCCGCCGGCGGTTGACGTCGATTTGCCGACGCTGCTGCGCGACGCCGACAGCGCCCTGCCGGACGCRCCTGTCAGCGAGGCGGTCGCGCCGTCCCTCGGCGCGGGGAGTTCCTGGTGGGAACCGAGCCAGGCGTCCGTCCCGACGAAGCCGATCGATCCCAGCCAGGGCTGGGCGACCCCGCCGACCCCGCCCTCTCCGTCGGGAGCTCCAGCCACCCCAGGCACCCCGGCCACCCCAGCCGCGGGACGGAATCTCTGGGACGCGACGACCAGGACATCGCCGAACACCGGTCCCTCGGCGGGTCAGGGCGGCACGGCCGCGGGCGCCGGTGACGCCTCGGGTTCCAGCCGGGCCGGCGCGACCTCCGCGGCCGGCGACGGGGCGCGGCGGGCGTCGCCCTCCGGATCCGTGCCGAACCGCGGCTCCGGGTCGCGCACGGCGGCTCTCGTCCTCGCGGCCCTGGCCATCCTCGCACTCATCCTGATCATCCTCACCGTGGGATGACACCAGACGACCGAAGGCTCGAGACACTCGAGACAACCGATGGGAGGCGGCATGGCGCCGTCAGGCGGGCCGGACGACACCGCGTGGCCGAGCCGCCACCGGCGGATCATCGGGGTCTGCATCCTCGTGGCCGCGGTCACGATCGCCGTCGTCGGCCTKATCTCGGGCGGAGGCGGAACGGCTCCGTCGCCGATCAGGATCCTGGTGACGACCTCCGCCGACCAGGCCCTGCGGGCGGCCGGCGGCAACGACGTCAACCAGGTGATACTCGTGGCGTCGTCGGCGCCGCAGCCGGACGAGCCCGAGCTGTTCATCCAGTACAAGGTGCGGGCCGGGGAGACCCGGGAGCAGATCGCCGCGGCACTCGGGATCAACCCGGACGCCGTGGCCGATCATCCGTTCAAGGACGGTGAGCTGCTCCACGTCCCGCTCCCGCCCCGATTCACCCGCGGCACGGGAAAGGACGGCCCGGTCTTCACCGCCTACACCCCACCTGCGGCATCGTCCACGGCCGGCGTTTCGTTGCTCGGGGTGCCGGCCGCCGACGTCCCCCGGCTCGCCGAGGTCGGCGCCCGGCTGCTCGTCGCCGTCGGTCCGGGTGCCCGCCCGGACGTCCACAAGGTGGCCGAGGCACTTCCGGACACGGTCGAGGCGATCGGTGACGACCACAAGGTCCTGGTGCCGGCCTCGGTGCACGACGGCACCCACGGCCCCGGCCGGATCGGCACCGCGCTGCGCTGGCTTCTGATCTTCGCGGTCGGCCTTGCCGTGGTTCCGCTGGCCGGCTTCATCCACGCCGTGACCGGTCGCGGCACCTACCCGGAACCGACGTCGCCCCGGGACTTCCGGCCGGCCGACTTCCGGCCGGCCGACTTCCGGCCGGCCGACTTCCGGCCGGCTAGGTACCCGCGGCCGGCACCGCCGGCCGACTTCCCGCCGGCCGCCTCCCAGCGTCCGCTCCCGCCTCGGCGCCCGGCCCCCCCGGGACCGGGCGCCGCCATCCATCCGATCGGAGTCGAGGTGATCGATCGACGGACGCTGCTGGAGGACCCGCAGTGCTCGTGCGGGAGCGTCCAGGTCGACGCGTCCTACGCCTGCCGCGCATGTCCGAACTCATGGCGGGTGGGCGCCGGCGAGCCCTGGCCGGACATCCTCCCGACGAACCCGGCGGACGATCCCCCGGGCGCTCTCTCCGCCGACGACCACCTCCCCCCGTACTGATCCGACTCCCCCGGTACTGATCCGATTCCTGAGGAAGCGCGACGCCCATGCCCTACACCAAGCAGATCGACCGGCGTGCCCCGGGCTGCTTCATCTTTCTGCTGGACCAGTCCGACTCGATGAACTACCCGATCGCCGGGCGTCCCGGCATCTCCAAGGCGCAGGCCCTCGCCGACATCGTCAACGACACCCTCGCGATGATCATCCGTCGGTGCAGCAAGGAGCGCGGCGAGGGTCCGCGTCCCTACTACGACATCGCCGTGCTCGGCTACAGCGGCCAGGAGGCCCGCTCACTGTTCACCGGAGCGCTCGCCGGCCAGTGGCTGGTCTCGGTACCGGACCTCTTCTCCTGCGTACTGCGCCGGGAGGAGCGGCACGGCTCCTCGATGCCAGTGTGGTTCGAACCGTTCGGGGCGGGCCTCACCCCGATGTGCGCCGCCCTCGACATGGCCGGGAGCCTCGCCTCCGGCTGGGCCCAGAGCCACCAGGACTCCTTCCCCCCGATCATCATCAACATCACCGATGGAGCCGCCACCGACGGCGAGCCCGAGAAGGTGCAGATGTGGGCCGACCGGCTACGGTCACTGCGCACCGCGGACGGCAACCTGCTGCTGTTCAACATCAGTATCTCCGCGGTCGCGCAGACCACCACCACCTTCCCCGCGGCCGAGTCCGAGCTGTCCGACGAGTGGGCTCGCGGGCTGTTCCGGATGTCGAGCGAGCTGCCGCCGCTGATGCGCACCGCGGCGGAGCGCCTGGGCGTGCAGACCCGGCCCGGCGCCCGGGGATTCGTCTCCAACGCGACACCCGACGCGATCGTCCTCGCCCTCACCGTCGGCACCCAGGTGGCTCAGGTCGACGCCTGAGTGGGGCGGTGGGCCGACGGCTGCGGTGGGTCCCGAGGAAGGAGAGGTGCGGGAGTGCGGGTCACGGGCCGTGTGCAGGTGTGGCTGCCGAAAAACAGCGGCTATGCCTCCGAAGACGCGACGATGGTGAGCACGGCGCGCCGGCGGGCGGCCGTCGCGGATGGCGCGTCGGAGGGGGTCGACGTGCGGCGGTGGGCAAACCTGCTGGTCACGCGATACGTCAACGCGCCGCCGCCGATCGGGGCCTCGGCCGAGGGCATCTACGAATGGTTCCGCGAGACGATCAGGATCTGGAACCTGAGCCCGCCGACGGTCGATCCCGACGACTGGCGGTTCCAGGGCGTCGGTGCGACGGAAGCGGCGTTCGCCACGTTTCTTGGGCTGCAGTTCAGGAGCGAGGAGAACGAACACGACGGCCGGCTGGAGTGGGAGGCGATCGCGGTCGGCGACTCCTGCCTGGTCCGGGTGCCCTCGCCGAAGGCCATCCTGGCGGGCGCGCAACCCGAGTTCTTCCCGTACTCCGCATCGGCAGCCTTCACGAGCACCCCCGACCTGGTGCCCAGCGACCTCGGGCGGGCCCGTCGGCTCGCGCCGACCGGGGAGGGCTGGCCGGTGCGGGTGCGGCGGGGCTTCGCCGAGGCGGGGGAGGTCTTCCTGCTCGGCAGCGACGCGATCAGCAAGTGGCTCTACACCCTGCCGTGGACTGATCCGGAGGTTTGGCGGCGACTTCCCGACCTACGCAAGCCGAACCTGGAGGGGCTCGCCCACCAGCTCAAGGACGCGGGCGAGATCGACCACGACGACCTCACGCTGGTGGTGCTCCGGGTGCGCGAGGACCCGCGGAGGTGACGCACGGGCGTGGATCCTAAACGACGGCCGGGCGCCACCCTCGCCGAGACGGATGGACGCCCGGCCGTGGCCGGTCCGCGGGATCGATCAGCCGGCCCTGCGCTTCTCGATCGCCTCGATGAGCTGCGGGACGACGTTGAACAGATCGCCGACCAGCCCGTAGTCCGCGAACTCGAAGATCGGCGCTTCCGGGTCCTTGTTGATCGCGACGATCGTCTTGGACGTCTGCATCCCGGCCCGGTGCTGGATCGCGCCGGAGATGCCGACCGCGATGTAGAGCTGCGGGGACACCGTCTTGCCGGTCTGCCCGACCTGGTTCTGGTGCGGGTACCACCCGGCGTCGGTAGCGGCACGCGACGCGCCGACCGCGGCGCCGAGGGTGTCGGCCAGCTTCTCCACCAGGGTGAAGTGCTCGGCGGCGCCCAGACCGCGACCACCGGAGACGACGACCTGGGCCTCGGTGAGGTCCGGGCGGCCGGACTTCGCCTCGACGACGCGGTCGACGATCTTGGCTCCCTTCGCGGCGTCGGAGATCGCGATGTCCACCGTCTGYTCGGACGGCGTCACCGGGGCGGCCTCGGGCGCCGTCGAGTTCGGCCGGACGACGACCACCGGAACACCCTTGACGACCTTCGACGTGACGATCGTCGAGCCGCCGAAGATACCCTGGGTGGCGACCAGATCGGGGGTCAGCGCGACAGCGTCCCAGATCAGGCCCGAGTCGGTCTTCGCGGCGACGCGGGCCGCGATCTCCCGCGAGTCCGCGGTGGCGGCGACCAGAACGGCGGCCGGCGACGCGTCCGCGACCAGCTTGGCCAGCACCTCGGCCGCCGGCGCGCCCACGTAGCCGACGACGTCCTCCGACTCGACGACGTAGACCCTGGCGGCGCCATACTGCGCGAGGTACTCCTTGGCCTTCGCATAGGTGCCCGGCGCTCCGAGGAACACCGCGGCGGCCTCGCCGAGCGAACGGGCGAGCGTCAGCAGTTCCGCGGTGACCTTCTTGGGTTCACCATCGGCGTGCTCGACGAGCACGAGAACTTCAGCCATCGGACAAAACCCCTCAGATAAGCTTCTGCGCCGCGAGGAACTCCGCGACCTTCGTGCCGCCGTCGCCCTCGTCCTTGACGATCGTGCCACTCGACCGCGGCGGCGCGGGCTCCGAGGCAACGACCGTCGACGTGGCGCCGGCCAGCCCGACCGCACCGGCGTCCAGACCCGCGTCCGCGGCGGACAACGTCGTCAGCGGCTTCTTCTTGGCCGCCATGATGCCCTTGAACGAAGGGTAACGCGGCTGGTTGATCTTCTCGACCACGGCGACCACGGCCGGCAGGCTTGCCTCGACCAGGGCGTAGCCGTTGTCGGCGAGACGCTCGATCGTGACCTTACCCGCGGCCGGATCCACCGTGACCTTGCGGGCCTRGGTGAGCTGGGGAAGGGCCAGCCGCTCCGCCAACAGGGCACCGATGACGCCGCCACGGGCATCGGAAGCCTCGCTGGAGGTGATGACGATGTCGGGTGACAGCGTGGAGATCACCTTCGCCAGCGCGGCGGACGTCGCCAGCGCGTCCGACCCGTGCAGCAAGTCGTCCGTCAGGTGCACGGCCTTGTCCGCGCCCATCGACAGGGCCTTGCGGATCGTCTCGGCCGCCTTGGCCGGTCCCATCGTGACGACGGTGACCTCGCCCCCGTGCGCTTCCTTGATCTTCAGGGCCTCTTCGACCCCGTACTCGTCCATCTCGTTCATGACGCTGTCGACACTCTTACGGTCGACGGTCTTGTCCGCGGCGTCGAGCTTCTTCTCCGCCCAGGTGTCAGGAACCTGCTTGACGGTAACGACGATGTTCACGCGTTGGGGCCTCCGTAGCCAACATCCGATGTCAGTCCCTTGACATCGTCGCATCTGGGGCGCTCACGCGCTCAATGATCGACGACGTGACGCGGACCGCAGTACGCCCCTGACCTGGACAGCCGGGCCGAAACCGGGCGGCAACTACGCTCCGTTATGGAGCCTAGTCCGTCCGCGCCCATCTCCGGCCCTCCAGCGCTCTCGGGGCGCGCGGAGACACGCCATGCAGATGTATGTGCAGAAAATGGATCCGCCACTTTCCGTAATGATTGAGATATTCCGCACGTTCTTTTACCGACCATCCGGGGATCCGCTAGAGGCATCGGCCCCGACTGGTCGTGCATTCCGGCCGGGTTATGCACACCCTCTTCCTTGCAACGTGACTTCTCGGCTACTTTCTGCCCAAGAGGTGCGCAAGGCACCGACATTATGGATTTAAGCCATCTTTACCTCGACGGGGGACACATGTCGAATACGTCGTCCGGAGATCCCTCTCCCACGACCCAGTTCGAGCGTCTGCTGCGGGAGGCCGGGGTATCCGACACCCGGTTCGCCCGGCAGGTGAACGCCCGCGCCCGCCATCAGCGCCGGATCGAGCTGGGCCTGGCCAGRACCACCGTCGGTCACTGGCGTCGCGGGATGCGGCCGCGTGACCCGATGGTCGCCGAACTTGCGGCGGCCGAGATATCCGCGGCCCTGGGATACCCGGTCCGGCCGGTGGATCTGGGCTGGCGCGGGGAGTCCTATGAACGCGACGACCTCGGGCTGTCGAGCTCGAACGCACCCACCGAGACCCTAAGCACCCTTGCCGGACTATCGGGACGAGACATGCGGCGACGCGACCTGTTGCACGACGGAACGGCCTTTATCGCATCGGCCTTCGCCGATCCGGTCCTCTCCAGCCTCACCGGAGTGGTTGACCGGGTCGCCAGGCCGGAATCAACGGGAGCCTCCGCCGGCGCCGTGATCCGGGATATGACCGAGACCTTCCGCCGGCTGGACGYAAAGTTCGGCGGCGACGAGATCCGGCCTCAGGTCGTCGCCTTTCTGCACGACCGGACCCGGGCCGCCCGGGAGGGGCGGCCGAGCCCCGACCTGTTCAGTGCGCTGGCCGAGCTGACCCAGTTCAGCGGGTGGCTCGCCCAGGACAGCAACCGGCAGGCCCTCGCGCAGCGCTACTACATCCAGGCCCTCAGCCTCGCCGAGCACGCCGACGACGCCATGCTCGCCGGCCGGGTGCTGTCCGCGATGAGCGACCAGGCCGCCCGGCTGGGCCATCCCCGGCAGAGCCTCGCCCTGGCCCGGGCGGCCCTCGGCCGCGCGGTGCGGCACTCCTCGTATGCCGTGCAGGCCATGCTGCACGACAAGCATGCCTGSGCACTGGCACGCAACCGTGACGAGGCCGGTTGCATGGAGGCCCTGGACAAGATGGACCGGGCGATCGCGCGCAGCGACGGGGACGAMGGACCGTCCTGGGCCGGCCACTACAACGCCGGCGACGTCGCCGAGTGCCATGGTCACTGCCTGTTACTGCTGGGCCGCGCCCGACCGGCCGAGACGAAACTGCTCGAGGCCCGGAGCCTGCAGGGCGCGGCGCGCGCCCGAACCCGCAGCTACGCCGAGGCCGACCTCGCCTTGGCCTACCTGCGCCGACCGACTCCGGACCTGGAGGCCGCCCTGGAGGCGGGCTACCGAGCCGTCGCCGTCGCCGGGCAGCTGTCGTCCTCTCGGGTCACCGAGAAGCTGCGGGAGCTGGACCGTGAGCTCGACACGCACCCGACGGTGGCGGTCCGCGAATGGCACGAACGGGCGCGCCCGCTGGTCGGCGCCGCGGCCGGCGCCACAGCCGCCACCTGACCAGTCACCGATAGCCGCCGCACGGGCGCCGACGGCTCCCGGCCCCGGCAAGCTACGGCCATCGGCCCCACCGTTACCGACCTCTCACCACCGAACGGGCCGTCCGGGAGCACCCGCCTCCCGGACGGCCCTGTCAGCCGGGCACTCTGGTGAAGTGAGTTCCGCGCAGGAGTCCGGTTCCGCCGTGCCGGATACCGACCCCACCTCCCGGCACAAGGACATCCCGGTCGCCGCCCCGGAGCCCCGGCCGCACCCGACCTTCCCGGTCCGCCCCCTGGTCGTGATCGTCGCGTGGGTCGCGGCGGCCGGACTCGGGGGGATCGCCCTCGGCCGGTTGGCCCATCTCGACGATGCGGTGGGCTGGCCCTACTCCGCGATCAACGCCGGGACCGAACTGCTCTACCTCCCGGCCTACGCCACCGTGGCGGTGGCCTTCGCGCTCCGTCGCAACCTGCTGATGATCATCTCCATGGCCCTGATCGCCATCCATCTGTTCTGGACCCTGCCCGAGGTTTTCCCCGGCGGCGCCGAGGAGGCCCCGCAGGGTGCCGCGCGCCTGCGGGTGATGTCGGCGAACCTGCTCTACTACAACGACCACGCCGACCGGCTGGGCGCGCAGATCCGCGCCGCGAACCCGGACGTGCTCGTCCTCGTGGAGCTCTCCCCGCTCACCCTGGCGCGGGTCACCTCGTCCGGAGCGCTGGCGAGCTACCGGTACCGCGAGGTGCACCCGGAGCCGGGTGCGTTCGGCGCCGCCGTGTTCTCCCGCTTCCCGCTGCACGACGCCGCGGCCCCGATCGTCGGCGGAGCAATGTCATTGCGGGCCACCGTGGAGGTGGATGAGCGTCGACGCTTCGTCGTGTACGCGGTGCACACGATCTCACCGACGACCAGCGCCTACACCGACCGCTGGCGGACCCAGCTCGACACGCTGCGCGCGCAGCTCGAGCACGCCACGCTGCCGGTCGTCATGGCCGGCGACTTCAATGCCACCCGGGACCACCGGCCGTTCCGTCGGCTGGTGAACTCGGGGGTACGCGACGCGCACGACGTCGTCGGCGGCGGATGGCAACCGACCTGGAACTCCAAGAGCCTGATCCTGCCGCCCGTGCTGCGCATCGACCACGTGCTGGCCTCACCCGCGTTCGCGGTGACGGGTTTCGAGGTCGGCGGCGACTTCGGCAGTGACCATCGGCCGGTCATCGCCGACCTGGCCATGCGGTAACCCCCGGATGGCGCCTTCGGCGCAATCCGGGGACCCCTACCACAGACACCGCACGGGGTCTCCGTCGAATCGCCTCCGGCGATCCTCCTGGGACAACCATCGCGCGCCTTCGGCGCAATCCGGGGACCCCTACCACAGACACCGCACGGGGTCTCCGTCAGCGGCCGATGAAGTCGGCCTTGCCGGGCCCGCTCTCGAGGAAGGACTCCATTCCGATCCGCCGGTCCTCGGTGGCGAACAGCCCGGCGAACAGCGCCGCCTCCAGACGTAGCGCCTCGGCCAACGCGATCTCCGCGCCGTCGTCAACCGCCTGCTTCGCCGCCGCGAGCGCCATCGCCGGGCCGTTCGTGTACCGGCCCGCGATCCGCTTCGCCTGCACGTACACCTCACCCGCGGGAACGACGGCGTCGGCCAGACCGATCTCCGCTGCCTCGGCCGCCCGGACCTGCCGGCCGCTGAAGATGAGGTCCTTGGCGCGGGACGGGCCGATCAGGCGCGGCAGCCGCTGGGTGCCCCCCGCGCCGGGGATCACTCCGAGCAGGATCTCGGGCTGGCCGACCCGGGCGTCCTCGGCCAAGACCCGCACGTCCGCGCACAGGGCAAGCTCCAACCCGCCGCCCAGGGCATAGCCCGTCACCGCGGCGACCACGGGCTTCGGGATCCGGGCCACGACCTCGAAGGTGGAGTTCAGATCGCCCACCCAGGTGGATACCTCGGCGTAACCCATCGGCGCCATCTGCCGGATGTCGGCCCCGGCGGCGAACACCTTTTCCCCGCCATAGAGCACCACCGCGCGGACGTCCGACCGCCGGGTCGCCTCGACCGCGGCGGTCCGCAGCTCCGCGGCGACCGTGGAGTCCAGCGCGTTCATCGGCGGCCGGTCTAACCGGATGGTGCCGATCCCGCCGTCAACCTCGAGCCGCACCACACTCATCCGCGTTCCTCCCGCTTCAGGCCCTCGATGACCGGCGAGGCGTCCGGCGCCCCGGCGTTCCCCACCCCGTCCGACCCGCCGAGATCGTCGACGGTGCCGGCTTTGAGGATGGTTTCGATGTCGCTGTAGATGTCGGTCGCCACGATAGGCCGACACCCGCTGATCTTCATCAATCATCTCCAGATCGGGTTCGGGGATCGCTCGGTTCCACCCGGCGCACTAGCCCATAGCAGGAAATAGCGGACATTGCCAACGGTCGGCCGCCGGCCGGTCCCCTCTCACGCCCGGAACCTGCCGACCGCCGGAACCTGCCGCGCAACTCCTGAGAGTTGACGGGCCTTCGTGGTAGACCGGGGGGGCAGCGTGTGACCGTGCTGTTCGTCCCGAGCCGACCCAGGAGGAGCCGTGACCGACACAGGTGTCAGCGTCTCGACCGGTCTCGAGAACGTCGCCGATCTCGAGGCGACCCTGGAGAGTCTGCTGTCGGTGGAGCGTTTCGACCCATCGGCGGCCTTCACCCGGCGCCTGCCGATGGACGCCGACCGGGCCGCCGCCGAGGCGGACCCGAACGCGTTCTGGGCTCGCAARGCCGAGGAGCTGCTGACCTGGCACACGCCGTTCACGCAGGTACTCGACGACTCGAACCCGCCCTTCTACACCTGGTTCGCGGACGGGATGCTGAACCTGTCGGAGAACTGCCTGGACCGGCACGTGGCGGCCGGGCGCGGCGAGCGGGTGGCCTTCCACTGGCACGGGGAGGAGGGGGAGCGGCGCACCGTCACCTATGCGGACCTGCTCGCCGACACCCAGCGGCTGGCGAACGGGCTGCGTTCGCTCGGCGTGCGCGCCGGCGACGTGGTCGGGATCTTCCTGCCGATGATTCCCGAGGTGGCCGTCGCGATGCTGGCCTGCGCCCGGATCGGCGCGGTCCACAACGTGGTCTTCGKCGGTTTCGCGCCGTCCGCGGTCCGGGAGCGGATGGAGGTCTCCGACGCCAAGGTGCTGATCACCGTGGACGGCGCGCGGCGCAAGGGACGGACGGCGCCGGTGAAGGCCGCCGTCGACGCGGAGCTCGGTGACCTCCCGGCGCTGGGGCACATTGTGGTCGTGTCCGGGCCGGGCGGTACCGGGGCGCCGATGACCGCGGGCCGGGACGTCTGGTACCACGAGCTGCTGGCCACGGCGGCGCCCGACTGCCCGCCGGAACCGCTGTCCGCGGAGCATCCCCTGTTCATCCTCTACAGCTCCGGGTCGACCGCGAAGCCGAAGGGGATCCTGCACACGACCGCGGGTTACCTGCTCGGCGCCACCTACACTCACCGGGCGGTCTTCGACATCGACCCGGACACCGACGTCTACTGGTGTTCCGCGGACGTCGGCTGGATCACTGGGCACTCCTACATCGTCTACGGCCCGCTATCGAACGGCGTGACCAGCGTGATGTACGAGGGGGCGCCGGACTACCCCGACTACGACATCTGGTGGCGGCTCATCGAGGAGTACAAGGTCACCGTGTTCTACACGGCGCCGACGGCGATCCGTACGTGCATCAAGTGGGGCGCGCGGTATCCCGGTCGGCACGACCTGTCCTCGCTGCGGGTACTCGGYACGGTCGGGGAACCGATCAACCCGAAGGCGTGGTTGTGGTACCACGTGGTCATCGGCGGTGGTCGCTRCCCGATCGTCGACACGTGGTGGCAGRCCGAGACCGGCTCCGCGCTCATCTCGCCGCTGGCCGGCGTCACGTCGACCAAACCGGGTTCGGCGACCCTGCCGCTGCCCGGTATCAGCCCGGCGCTGCTCTCGGAGGACGGCGAGCCGGTCACTGAGGGCACCGGAATCCTGGTGATCACCAAGCCGTGGCCGTCCATGCTGCGCACCCTTTACAAGGACGACGAGCGATTCGTCAAGACGTACTTCTCCCGCTTCGGCCCGTCAACCTACGTCGTCGGCGACGCCGCACGCCTCGACGCCGACGGCTACTTCTGGATCATCGGGCGGATCGACGACGTCATCAACGTGTCCGGGCACCGGCTGTCCACCGCGGAGGTGGAGTCGGCGATCGTCGCCCATGAGGCCGTCGCCGAGGCGGCGGTGGTCGCACAGTACGACGAGCAGACCGGCCAGGCGATCGTCGCGTTCGTGACGCTCGCCGGTGACCGCTCGGGCGACGAGGCCACCGAGGCCGAGCTGCGCGAGCACGTGGCCAGGCGGATCGGCAAGCTCGCCCGGCCGCGGCGGATCATCTGGGCCGACGACCTGCCGAAGACCCGGTCCGGCAAGATCATGCGCCGGTTGCTGCGTGACATTGCCGAAGGCCGGGAACTCGGCGACGTCACGACCTTGCGCGACCCCGCGGTGATGGCCGCGCTCACGGCCAAGGTGGGCACCGCCCGAGACAACGAGTAAGGGYGGTTCCGGTCCCCGATTCCGGACAATTCTGGCTGTCATCGGGTCGACATGACAGTTGTTTCCCGGYCGGGACCAGCTGGCCGCACCCGGGTGTGTCGACGTCGCCGGCACTGTCTAGGCTCACGTCTTCGTGAGAGCCCTCCGACGGTTCACCGTCCGTGCGCAGCTCCCCGGGCAGCTTGCTCCACTGGGGGAACTAGTCCTGAATCTTCGCTGGTCCTGGCATCCCGAGACGCTGGACCTGTTCGAGTCTGTTGATCCGGAGCTCTGGCGGGCGACGAAGGGAGACCCGGTCCGCCTGCTCGGCGAGGTGGATCATAACCGGCTGCTCGCGCTGGCCGCCGACCGCCGGTTCGTGCGCCGACTCACCGACGTCGCGGACGACCTCCAGGAGTACCTGACGGCCGATCTGTGGTATCAGCAGCGGAAGGCCGAGGGCGCCCCGTCGGCGATCGCCTACTTCTCCCCGGAGTTCGGTATCACCGAGGTGCTGCCGCAGTACTCCGGCGGCCTCGGCATCCTCGCCGGGGACCATCTCAAGACCGCGAGCGACCTCGGCGTGCCGATCATCGGCGTCGGCCTGCTCTACCGGGCCGGGTACTTCGTGCAGTCGCTGTCCCGGGACGRCTGGCAGCAGGAACGGTACCCGGGCATCGATCCGCACGGGCTCCCCCTGACCCAGCTGACCGATACGGCGGGGATGCCGGTGAAGGTGGCCGTCGGGCTGCCCGAGGGTCGCACGCTGCACGCGCAGATCTGGAAGGCGCAGGTCGGACGGGTCCCRCTGCTGCTGCTCGACTCGGACGTCGAGGACAACCAGCCGGCCGAGCGGGGGGTGACCGACCGGCTCTACGGCGGCGGAACCGACCACCGGCTGCTCCAGGAGATGCTGCTGGGCATCGGGGGTGTCCGCGCGCTGCGCGMCTACGCCGCGGTGACCGGGACTCCGGAGCCCGAGGTGTACCACACCAACGAGGGGCACGCGGGCTTCCTCGGCCTGGAGCGGATCCGGGAACTCGWCGAGAACGGGCTCAGCTTCGACGAGGCGCTCCAGGCCGCCCGCGCCGGCACACTGTTCACCACCCACACCCCTGTCCCCGCCGGCATCGACCGGTTCCCTCGCAGCCTGGTCGCCCGCCATTTCGGCGGGGACAACGGCTGGCCCGGCGTGCCGGTCGAGCGGATCCTGCAGCTCGGGGTGGAGGCCGACCCCAACGTCTTCAACATGGCCCACATGGGCCTACGGCTCGCACAGCGTTCGAACGGCGTCAGCAAGCTGCACGGCATCGTCAGCCGGGAGATGTTCGCGGGGCTGTGGCCCGGCTTCGACACCGCCGAGGTCCCGATCGGCTCGGTGACCAACGGGGTGCACGCCCCGACCTGGGTGTCCCGGCCCATTATCGAGCTTGCTGACCGCGAGCCCGACCCGGGCCTGCTTTCCGACGACGCGGCCGGATTCGAGAAGATCTCCACGTTGCCCGACGAGGTCGTGTGGGCCGCCCGGCGGCAACTGCGGGAGCGCCTCGTCACCGAGGTCCGCCGCCGGCTGCGGGCCTCCTGGCTCGAGCGCGGCGCGGCACCYGGTGAGCTGGAGTGGGTGGAGTCGGTTTTCGACCCGGACATCCTCACGATCGGTTTCGCCCGGCGTGTGCCGTCCTACAAGCGGYTGACCCTCATGCTGCGGGACCGTGACCGGCTGCGCCGGCTGCTGCTGCACCCGCAGCGGCCGATCCAGATGGTCATCGCCGGCAAGGCGCACCCCGCCGACGACGGCGKCAAGCAACTCGTCCAGCAGATTGTCCAGTTCTCCGACGACCCGGCCGTGCGGTCGCGCATCGTCTTTCTCCCCGACTACGACATCGGGATGGCGCGCTTCCTGTACTCCGGATCGGACGTTTGGCTGAACAACCCGCTGCGTCCGCTGGAGGCGTGCGGCACGTCGGGGATGAAGGCCGCGCTGAACGGCTGCCTGAACCTGTCCATCCGGGACGGCTGGTGGGACGAGATGTTCGACGGCCAGAACGGCTGGGCGATCCCGACCGCGGACGGGGTCGAGGACCCCGACCGGCGCGACGACATCGAGTCCGCCGCCCTGTACGACCTGTTGGAGAACACTGTCGCCCCCCGCTTCTACGACTCGGAGCCCGGCGACGGCATCCCGCGGCGCTGGGCCGCGATGGTCAAGCACACCCTGTCGGCCCTCGGTCCTCAGGTCCTGGCCAGCCGCATGGTCCAGGAGTACGTCGAGCGCTACTACGTGCCGGCCGGTGTCTCGGCCCGGGCCRCCGCCGCCAACGGCTTCGCCGGAGCCCGGGACCTGGCCGCCTGGAAGAGCCGGGTGCATGCCGCGTGGCCCGGGGTCCGCGTGCTCAACGTCGACTCCGCTGGTCTCGGTGACACCCCTCAGGTGGGCCAGTCGCTGGTGGTGCGGGCCACGGTCGACCTCGGTGAGCTGGCACTCGGGGACATCGACGTCCTCGCCTCCTACGGCCGGATCGACCAGACCGACCGGATCCTGGATCCTTCGACGCTGTTCCTGCAGCCGGTTGGCGAAGGGGAGGGCGGTTACCGCTACGAGGGCACCATCCCGCTCGGGCGCACCGGACCCTTCGGTTACACGGTGCGGGTGCTGCCCCGGCACGCACTCACCGCGAGCATCGCCGAACTGGGCCTGGTCACCAATCCTTAGGGGTCCCCACACCGCGGGGAAGCCGCCGTGCCGGGGGGATGGGCTCGTAGGACGAGCACGCTGTGGCCCAGCACGGTCAGGGACTCGCCGCCGACGTAGCTGGTTCCCGGTACCGCGACGGTCGCCGGGAATCCGGCAAGATCGTCGTCGGCGGTATTGAGCAGCAGGTCGTGGCGGGCCGCCCAGGGAGCACCGGGCAGGGTGACGACGGTGTCGCCGCGATCCGGGTGGAACACGTACACCAGGCCAGCGCCGTGGGCCGGTAGATCGTGCGTTCCCCGCCCGCCGGCAGGATCCTCATCGACGGGGCTGCCGGCGACGGGGCTGCCGGCGACGGGGCTGCCGGCGACATGGGCCACGAGCGTCTCGACCTGCGGGGCGTTCCAGTCCGCCACCGACATCACCGCCCCGTCCGCACGGAACCAGGTGATGTCCGCGAGTCGCCCGGGTGCCGACTGGCCGCCGTGGAAGAACCGCCCGCGGCGCAGCACGGGTTCGGCGGAACGCAGTGCCGCCAACCCGCCCACCAGCCGACACAGCGCCGGGTCGGGGCCGGCCGGGTCGGGGTAGGCGTGGTCCGGCTCCGCGACGTCCTCCGGTCCGGTGACGCCTTCCGGTCCGGTGACGTCCTCCGGTCCCACGAGGTCGGTCGGCCAGTCGAGCCAGGACACCGCGTTGTCCTGGCAGTAGGCGTTGTTGTTGCCGCCCTGCGAGCGACCGAACTCGTCGCCGGCGAGCAGCATCGGGACGCCCGTGGACAGCAGCAGCGTCGTGATCAGTCCCCGGCGCACCCGGCGGCGGATGRCCAGGATCGCCGGGTCGTCGGTCGCACCCTCCATCCCGTGGTTCGCCGAGCGGTTGTCCGCCTCGCCGTCCCGGTTGCCCTCGCCGTTGTCCTCGTTGTGCTTCTCGTTGTAGGAGACCAGATCGGCCAGGGGAAAGCCGTCGTGGGCGGTGACGAAGTTGATCGATGCCCAGGGGCGTCGGCCGCCGTGCTCGAACAGGTCCGACGAGCCGGACACCCGATAGCCCAGATCGGCGACGCCGCTGGTGTACCTGTTCCACACGTCGCGCACGGTGTCACGGAACCGCCCGTTCCACTCCGCCCAGGGTGCCGGGAACCCCCCCACCTGGTATCCGCCCCAGCCGACGTCCCACGGCTCGGCGATCAGCTTCACCGTGGCGAGGATCGGGTCGGCGTGGATGGCGGTCAGCAGGCTTGCCGCGGGGTCGAAGGCGTCGGGATTGCGGGCGAGCGCGGTGGCGAGATCGAACCGGAACCCGTCGACGCCCATCTCCGTCACCCAGTACCGCAGCGAGTCGCAGATCAGCCGCACGACGTGCGGTGAGGACGTGTTGAGGGTGTTGCCGCAGCCGGTCACGTCACGGTAGCGCCGGGGATCCATCGGCTCTACCCGGTAATAGGTCGTGTTGTCCAGGCCACGCAGGGACAGCGTCGGGCCCCGCTCGCTGCCCTCGGCGCTGTGGTTGTAGACGACGTCGAGTATCACCTCGATGCCGACGGCGTGCAGGGCTGCGACCATCGCCTGGAATTCGCCGATCGGATCGTCAGTGGCCGCGTACCCGGCATGAGGGGCGAAGAAGGCCAGGGTGTTGTAAGCCCAGYAGTTGATTTTTCCGCGCTCGAGCAGGGCCGGTTCGGAGACCGAGGCGTGCACCGGCAGCAGTTCGATCGCGGTGACGCCGAGCCGGCGCAGGTGYGCCAGGACGCTCGGGTGGCCGAGCCCGGCGTATGTCCCGCGTAACCGTGGCGGCAGGTCCGGGTGACGTTTCGTGAGCCCGCGTACGTGCGCCTCGTAGATGATCGTGTCCGACCAGGGGATGGTGGGCCGGTTGTCCGCCGGGTGTACGCCGTGACCCGTCAAACCGCCACTCCCGGATCCGGGGTCCCCGATCCCTGGGTCCCCGAATCCGGACTCCCTGGTCCCGGCGGAGCCCCGCTGCGCCCGCCCGGGCCCGGTCACGACGCAGCGGGGCACGAAAGGTGCGGAGTCCCGCGGGTCCGRTTCGAAGCCGTAGGGGTCGCCGCCACCGAACCCGTAGATCGCCGGGTCCGTGCGCAGCGTCCCGGCTACCGATCGGGTGTAGGGGTCGACCAGCAGCTTCGCCGGGTTGTACCGCTGGCCCCGCTCCGGGTCATAGGGACCGTGTGCCCGCAGGCCGTAACGCTGACCGGGGCGGACGCCAGCCAGATAGCCGTGCCACACCCCGCCGTCACGCTCCGGAAGTCGAWGGCGTGTCTCGCGGCCGTCGGCATCGAACAGGCAGAAGTCGACCGCCTCGGCCCCGGGGGCGACGACGGCGATGTTCACCCCGGACCCGTCCCAGGTCACGCCCAGTGGCACCGCGCACCCCGGCGCGAGCCCGGAGGCGGTCGGCGCCGGTACGCCCGGGGATGCCGCTATGTCCGGTGAGACGGTGGTCTTCACGGTGTCGGACACCTTGGCGACGCTAACCGATCCCCTTCTCCGGAGCACGGGAAACACGGTGGCCGTGGAACAGGCCGGGGATGACGTCAAAAGAAGGGGGACGGCTGCGCGGACGGGGACGGCTGCTAGGGCGCAGGGGTGGCGTGGACCCCCCCTACGTCCGGCCTCGACTGGCCGCGTACAAGGCTGTGGCCCACGTCGCACTCAACCAGGCAGATGAAGCCCGGTCAGCCCTGACGTGAAGCCCGGTCAGCCCTGACGGTGATGCAAACGAGCCGGACAACCCTGCCGCCCTATCCCGCCGCCGCGGCCTGGGAGGAGAGCGAGGAACTGATCTGGGCGGCTATGGCCCTGGCTGAACTTGGYGATTCCTCCGAAGTTCAGCCTCGCGTCACCGAAGCCCTGTCGGGCCTACCGACTCTCTCTCACCAGGCTCGCGCGAATGCCCTGTTCGCGGGGGCGCACGCCCAAGTAGACGATCCGGCGGCAGCGGCAGCGGGAGGACTCGCCGCGCTCGACGCGAACGCGGCGTGGCCATCCGCATCGGTCGTCGGCAGGGTGCGTCGGCTATCTGTGGCACTTCCGTCCGGGCCGGGCGCGCCTGCCGAGGTAGTCAAGTTGCGCCGAGCTCTCAGCACCGCACCCCCGCACGTTGCGGATAACGCCGCCGTCTGACCTTCCCGAGCCTGGTGTGCTACGCCGGACGCACGGTTACAGTTCCGGCGGTCCTGGTACCGACGTGGGTGTTCCGCCGCTACCGTTGATGCGGGTAGGGATCGATGGGAGACGGAGAGCAACAGGAGGCGGCGTGGTRCAAAGACCTAAGCACCGGGATAAACGGGGTAACACGTCCGGCGGATCAAGCACCGGGCGTTCCGGGACGAAGCGCGGCGGGACAAAAAACACCGCCGACCCGGACGACATGGTCAACCAAGGCCCACTCACCTGCCCGACGTGCGGCGGCTCCGGGCGGGCCGGCCGCCCGACCGCTGAACTCGACGCGGACGGCATGTTCGACGGTCAAGGTAAGGACAAGTGCACCAGCTGCGACGGCACCGGGAAGCAGAAAAGGTGAGTGATGAGCCGTGATGAGCCGTCAGCCCAGGACAACACCCCCGAGGGGCCAGACGTGATCATTCTGGAGTGTCCGAAGTGCCGGCGCGCCCAGGCACAGGCCCGCGCGAACGCCCGGAAGGGCAATCGGGACCGGGACGGCCTCCCGAATCTCAACCTCCAGGCGGTCCCTGACCGCTGCCCCCACTACCGGGACGTCTGGACGCCTGGGATGGGCCCCGGTTCCGATCCGCTGCCGCCGCCGGGCACGCCGGAGGAGCGCCGCCAAGGCCCGGTCTGACCGGGCCCGGAAGTCGCGCGAGGAGGTTCAGCGACTCCCGGCGGCGATCTCGGCCCGGACCCGCGCGACGAACGCCGCCAGCACCTGTTCGCCCGCGAGCACCCCGGCCGCGGCGGTGACGGTGACATTCGGGCCCGACCAGCCCAGCTCGTGCAGCTCACCGTGGGCCGGACGGATGGCGTGGTCGGCCGCCGCGAGCATCGGGACGTCGAGCACAGAGTCCCCCGCGGCCAGCAGCCGGGCGGTACCGGCACGGCGGGCGACCTCGACCACCGCGCGCTGCTTGGTCAGGACCGATGGGACGAAGTACACCTTCCGCCCCTGCACCGACATCGCCCAGCCCGCGGCCCGCGCCGTCTCGGCCTCCCCGGTCAGGTCGGGAATGCCAGCGCGGTCGTGGGCGACGAGGTAGACGAACARCCCGTCGGCGACCCGCACGAGCCGGGCCCAGCCGCCGGCGGCGGACCGCTCGGCGAGCGCCACCATCTCCGCCAGGGGGGCGCAGGCGGCGGCGGCCTCGGCAGCCACGTCCGCCGCCCAGGCCGGATCGGGAACCCCGTCGACCAGCAGGTGCCCGCCGTTGGCCGCGATCGCGTAGCGCGGCCGGACCCCGAGCTCGACCCGCGCGTACTGGGCGAGGGTGCGGGTGGTGACCGGGACGAGGACGGCGAGGTCGTGCAACTCGGCGAGCAGGGCCAGCGACCGCGCCGTCGCGAACGAGATCGGCGCTCCGTCGAGGCGTTCGACCTCGACGAGCTCCGGTGCGGGCCGGTCGTCGRCCAGCAGCAGCGAGTGCCGGGAAAAGATCAGCGTCTTGTCCAGGTCGCAGGCCAGCAGATGACGCGGCCCGGACGCGGCGGACGGACCGGCCGTCACGGGGGACGAGTCGGCCGTCACAGGACGTCCGGGCGCCAGCGCGCGTTCGGGGTGTGGAAGACCGGTGCCGCGCCGACCGGGCGGACCAGCCCCACACAGGAGAATGGCAGGTCCGCCAGCTCCTGGACCTCGACGTCGCGGTCGGCGGCCAGGGCCAGCACGTGCGTCAGCTCGTCGAGCCGGTCGGGGGCGACGAGGATGCGCCAGGGCACCCGGCGCAGCAGGACCCGGGTCGTCTCCCCCACCCCCGGCTTCACCATGACCACGTCGGGGATGTCGAACGCGGCCGCGATGCGCTCCACCGCCGCCCAGCCCGCCCAGGTCGGACTGCGGTCGGCGGCCCACAGCCGCGGCCAGGTCTCGGCGACCTCGTCGGCCACCTCGGGGAAGTGGGCCGCCACCGTCTCGACGAAGTGCCGGGACAGATCGTGCGCCGCGAGTTCGGCGTAGTACTTCGCACCGTGGAAGTCATCAGGACCGATGTGCTCGGCGTTGAGGACGGTCCGGCTGACCAGCCCGCTCACMGTCGAGTTCAAGCARGCGCTCKGGATGAGGAAGTCGTCGCGGGTCCCGTAGAGCGGCACGCACCGAGCCGGGTCGGCCAGCACGGCGAGGGTGTCGTCCAGCCCGAGCCGGGCCACCGCGTCGGTCAGCACCCGGGTCATCACCCCCTTGCCGGTCCAGCCGTCGACGAACTGGATCACCTTCCGGTCGTGCCGGGAGGTGAGGTAGCGGATCGCGTTCAGGTCCACGCCGCGATCCTTGATCACCGAGATCGCGTAGTGCGGGGTGTCGAGCCCGTGGCGCCAGCCGTACCAGCGCCGCATCAGGATCCCCACCGGGGTACCGGCCCGGGCGATCGAGGCCAGGACCGGCTCGGGCTTGGTGACCCGTACGAGCTCCGCCACGAGGCCGGTGGCGAGCGCGACCCGGCGGGCCGACCGGTCCAGCGCCCGGTGGTAGAGCTCCAGGTAACCGGCGTCGGGTTGGTACTCGACCGGCAGGTCCTCGGAGTAGTGCCGGCCGGCCTGCATGGCCTCCTCACGGTCCTCGGTGGGCCGCTCCAGGGCGACCGCGCTGAGGTCGGTCAGCAGGAAGGTCACGTCCGCCGGATCGTATGAACCCGAGCCGACGGTGCCGGTGAGCGCGGGATCCACCGCGCCGATCCCGCTCACCGGGCATCCCCGGGCGCACCGGTGAGCGGTCCGGCGGCGGGCGGCGCACCGGTCGGTCGAGGGGACGGCCGGTAGGAGGGCTGGTAGGAGGGCAGTGTCAGCACCGTGACCGGAGCGCATCGGCGTAGCTGAGTAAGCATGCCGTGGAGGCCGGTATCCGCACGGGGAGAGCTCCGGTCCGCCCCCGGGGCGACGTCCGGGACAGAGTCGACGACCCGGACAGAGTCGACGACCACCACGATGTCGTCGTACATCCCGGGCCGGACGTTGTAGACGTGGCTGGCCCGGCCCGGGTCGTCCGGCGCGGGAAAGGTGAGGGCGGCGCGGATGGCGTAGCCGTCGACGTCGACGGGGTGGACCGGCGAACGCGTCGTGGACTGGTAGCGGATCTCACCCGGACTCGTCCGGGCCAGCGCGTCCGCTATCCGCATCGGCGTGTACATCAGTTCCTCCGTCCCGAGCACGAGCGTGCGACCCGCGGGCCGGGTCAGCGCGGCCAGTACCGTCGCGGCGACCGGCGGCACGACCTCGTCGAGGCGGTGGCGGTCGGTCGGCGACCAGCGATGACGGCCACCGTCAGGCAGGTCGGACGGCCAGTCGGCCACCAGCCGGCGGACCGGGTGGGCCACCAGCGCCCCCGTCGCCCGCGCCGCGTCCCGACCGCCCGCGCCCCCGGCGAACCGGGCGCGGATCCGCGCGGCCCGGTCCGCGATCTCGGCCGGCACGGTGACGGTGGCCGTGAGCGGGGCGACGACATCCAGCCGGACCCCGAGCTCGCCGGCGAGATCGGCGAACGCGGCCCGGGCCGCGGGCGGACGGGCGTCGAGCAGCGTGGCAACCACGTAGTGCTCGCGCGGGGCGTGGGCCTGCAGGATCCGGATCGTGCCGAGGGCGGTACGCCCGGTCGACAGCTCGTCGTCGACGAGCACGATCGGCGCGCCGCACCGCAGGATCTCGCGGTCCTCGGGCATCAGCCAGTGGTGGGTCGCGTGGGAATGGGACTCCACGAACTCGAGGATCGGCGTGACACCGGGCAGCGGCCGCCGGGTGGTGTGCAGGTAGTGGCTCGCCGGGAGACCGTCGGCGACCGCGTGCCCCAAGGCCGTCGCGGTCTCGCAGTAACCGATCACGATCGGGCCGGTCCGCRGGCCCCCGGGCTGCTCGGCCGACGAACCCTGCACCGGCGGGTCCGCAACCCGCKGGTCCGCAACCCGCTTTCCGGCCTCCTCGAAGCCGGGCAGTGCCCGGACCAGCGCGGCAACCCCGGCCCCGGCCGCGAGCGCCTCGGCCGGTGCCACCGGCAGATGCTTGCCGAGCACCCGGCTGACCAACAGGTGCGCCCGGCGTGGGTTGCGGCGCAGGGCGAGTCCCACCAGGGCGTGCAACCCCTGGCCCGCCACGTCCGCGGTGACCTGGACATCAAGGCCCAGCTCGGTCCACAGCCACATCCCCGCGGGGGCGGCCGCTGGGCCGCGGGCGGGCGCGGGCGCGGGCGGGTGAGGGATGGGCGCGCCGGTGGGGGCGTCCGTCCCCGCCGTCGCCGTCATCGGGCATTCCACTGGTCGAAACGACCGTGCGTCGCCGCCAGCACCTCGACGAAGGTGTCGCCCTCGCGCAGGACACCGAACGCGCGCGCCCGGCGGATCACCACCTCGGCCCAGGCCCGGTGCGGACGCAGCTCGTTCATCTTGTTYGCGTAGCTGCTCGGCCGTACCCCGCCGGCATCCCCGTCAAGGACGGTCTCGGCATCGGTGTACTCCTCCTGGGTGACGACGTGCAGCGCGTGCACGGCGGGCACGTGGCTGGGGTGGATCACCGTCTTGCCGATCAGGCCGTTGGCCTTGTCCAGAACAACCTCCCGGATCAGCCGGTCGAGGTMCGCGGAGACCAGTTCGCTGCGCATCCGGATCGCTTCCTCCCCGCCGTCGACGCGGTCCGCCTGCGCGAACGGGGTCACCCGCAGCGAGCTGACGAAGAGCCGTTCCGGCTGGGCGAAGTACTCCCACACCGGTCCGGTCACGACGTGGTCACCGCCCCGCGCGCAGATGTTCACGATGTCGGCGATGCAGTCCCGGACGACGGCGATGTCGTAGATCGTCAGGTCGCGGTCACGGCGCAGCCCGAACAGCCCGCACAGGTCCGTCGCACCGAGCCGGATCGCCAGCACCTGGTCGGCGTGCTTGTCGACCAGCCGCCGGACCGCCGACAACGCCTCCACCCGGGTCTCCCGGTTGATGACCTGCGGGCTCTCCAGCACCGGCATAGTCCACAGCGGACGACCAACCGTCTCGGAGGCCCGCAGCACCGCCTCCATCGCCRCCTCGCCACCCTCCTCGGCGAACTTGGGCAGCACGAACCCGGCGAGACACCCGACTCCGGCCGGCCCGAGCCGGTCGACAAGATCCGGGATCTGCCCGACCGCGCGGACCCGGACGAACAGCAGCGGCATCGCGCCCGCGGCCCAGGGGGGCTCCRCCGCGAGCGCGCGCAACGCGGCGACGACGTTGGCCTCGGCTGCGGCCACCTCGGTGTCGGCGATGGAGTCCTCCAGACAGAGAACCATCGAGGTCACCCCCGCCGCGGTCTGTCTGCACACGTCCGATGCCAACCGGGGGCGCGTCCCCGGGGCGTAGAGGGTCGCGCCGAGCGCGGTGGCCAGCAGATGACGATCATCATTCACGGTGATGTCCTCCGGCGGCCGGAGGAACAGCGCGTCAACCGTCTCGGGGCCTAGAAAGGCGAAGTGGCGCAAGCAGCGTTCTCCTCGTCGAAGGCAGGGGCGTCGTTCGACGAGCATCCCGAAACGGTGCGCGCCGACCGAAGCCGGCAAGATCGTGAAACGTTGCCTCTCGGTGACGGTACCTGGCGAAAGGCATCCGACGACAGCCCGCGGGAACTGACAGCCAGCCGACACACGGCGGCCATCTCGGCGCCATCTACGGGGCGCCGATCTGCGGCGCAGCGTCCGCGAGCGGCCAGCCACCAGCCGGCAGCGGGCGGCAGCGGGCGGCGCCCGCCGGCCTGATCGGGAACGGGTGGTCCGGGAACGGATGACCCGGGAACGGGTGGTGGGCCGCGGAAGGCTGTGTCGCCCGCGGCCCACCACTCCCGGCCGACCCTCGATCGACCCCCACTAATGCGACTAACTGGCGCCGGATCCGAAGAGCTTCTTGTACATGGCGGCCGCCTTCGGGTTCTGACCGCCGTTCGTGATGGTCGAGCAGACGTTTCCGGGAGTGGGGTCGCTGAAGTAGGCGTCGTATCCCATCACGTCGCTGGCCGCCTTGAAGGTGTCGAACATCTTCTGGATGTAGAAGGGATTGTCGCCACCGCCGTCACCGCTGCAGGAGGCCACCCCCCATTCCCCGACGCCGACCTTCTTCCCGTGTTCCCGGGCGAACCTGATCACGTAGCACAGGCCGTTGACGTCCTCGCACTGCTTGTTCCACGTCGCCTCGTCCTTCGACGGGGGGAAGTGGTCGTAGGCGTCGATGCCGACATAGTCCACGTACTCGTCGCCGGGGTAKGCGCCCCAGGGACTGTTGCCGCTGGGTACCGGGGAGGCGTGCGCGTTGAAGGTCCAGTCGATCTTGACTTCGGAGTCGGTGGACCGGATGGCGGTCGCGATTTTCCGGAAACAGTCCCGGAACACCGTCGGGTCGGCGTCCGTATGCCAGTACATGAACGTTCCGTTGAACTCCCAGCCGATCCGGATGATGGAGTCCGCCCGGCCGTGCGCCACGAGGAAGCTGCCGAGCTTCTTCCATTCGGAGTCGTACTCGCCTCGGGCACAGGCGGCGTTGTCGCCCTGGCCCTTGGGGAATGTCGGCTGGCTGATCAGMAGCTTGCCCTGGAAACCCTTGAAGAGATCCACCGGCCAGGCCGGCTCCACCAGCCCGCCCCAACCCTGGTCGCGGCTCGTGTAGACGTGGACGATGTCGTTCGGCCGGCCGCGCCAGTCACCGAACTCGACGAGCTGCGCGAGCTGATGCGACTGGAACCCCGACAGCCACGGCAGKCCCGACCTCGTCCCACCGGCGCCGGTGCCCGTCGATCCCGTACCGGGGGTCGGTCTCGACCCGGACGGGGTCGCGGTCGGCGTTGCGGTCGGCGTTGCGGTTCTCCTGGTGGGGGYGGTCGAGCTGGCGCTCGCGGACGGCGCGGGGGACGGCGACGCGGACGCCGAACCGGCGGCGGACGGGGACGGCGCGGGCGAGACGGCCGGGCTCGGCGAGGTGCCCGCGGACGTGTCCTGCTGCCTGGGAGACGGCGATGTCGAGGGCGCCGTCTTCACCACCGGTTCATCGGGAAGAGCCGGAGCGGCCTGGAACGCCCGGGCGGCCGCCTCCGGTCCGGTCACATCAAGAGCGTCGGTCGCCGTGGCCGTGCCCTGGGTGGCCTTGACGTTGACGGTTCCCGCGAAGTCCGCCGGCACCCGGAAGCCGAGGATGAAACGGCCGTCGGCGTCCGCCCGGGTGAGCGCGCTGCCGCCCAGCTTGGCCGTCTCCGCCACGACGGTGACATCATCACCCGCGGTAAAACTGCGGCCACCGACGAGCACGATGTCCTGGTCGAAAAGGACGAGGGTGATCCGGCTGCGCGCCTGCGGGCTCAGCGTGGTGAGTGGAACGCCCTGCGCGCGGCCACTGCCCGCGTCGCCCCCCGCCCGGCTGGATCCGCTCGTCGCGGATGGCGACACGGCCGGAGTCGGCGACGGTGACTTTCCCGCGGCGCGGGCCAGCGGGGTGACCGCCTGGAGGAGACCCACCACGAACACGGCTATCAGGCCGATCCGGGCTCCGGTCCGGACCCGGCGCTGGGTGTGGATCCGGCCGCTGCGGGGTCGTCGATGGGCTGAGGGAATCGGCTGGCCGACCGGAGGGGCGGGTCGGCCGCGGATGATCGAGGCCATGCTCGCGCGCTGCCTTTCGGTGTTGGCGTGACATGCTCCCGTCGGATCACCCGGCGCGCGACGGCGGAGCATGGCCGGACCACGACCCACGATGGGGCGTCCCCTCCGAGCGGACCGCTCGCACGGCAACCGCTCAGCGCTCCACCGGACTCGACCCGTGCCTCACCAGGCGAGTCGACCGGGCACCGTCAGGTGCCCGTCCGTGAAMCCAACCGTCTCCGACCTCGCAGCCGGAACGATTCGACAGGTGCTCCACCCAGGTAACCGATACACACCTGGGCGGTACTGGGACTAGGAGTGATGAGGCCAATCGTAAACGGCGCATCCCAGCCAAKGAACAGCACCCTCATGAATACTTTCCGTAGTAGCGCATATGTTGTAGATCTGGTGCCACAAAACCCGAGGTAACCGCCATAAATCAACGGAAGAACAAGAAGAAATGAGCCGRAGCGGACCACGGAGAGCACATCCACCTGGGATCGCTCCGGATCATCGAATGACCAGTGYGTCGTCCGGTGGTTGGGTGATGGTCCATCCAGTCGGGTGCACCAGCGCAGGCAACAGCCGGACTCMCCAGGGCAGCTGGGCGCCGTCCAGGGTGACGTCGATGGTCCGGGTGCCGGCCTGGTCCACAGCGGCGAGCCGAGACAGCTCGTGGGCCTCCGCGGCAGCCCGCGGCGGTACGGTTCCCGGCCGCGCGAACAGAATCAGATCTCCGGCCGGACCGGTGGTGTGCACCTGTACCCGTAGGGTGCGCCGCCGCCAGCCGGACCTGCTCACGGTGTAGGTGACGGTCGGCTGGACGGCCGGAGCCTGCGGCGGCGTGGGGCCGGTGGACGAACCCGCCGTCGGGCCCGACGGCGGGTTCGTCTGCGCCTCCGACGCGTGCTCCGGCACCGGGCGGAGGGGGCCGGTGGCCAGGGGCTGCGGGTAGGTGCCCGTCGCCGCGGGCAACGGCACAGCACCCGTCGCCGCAGGCAACGGATAGCCCCCGGTGCGGGGCTGGGTCGGCCCACCCGGCGGCTGCATCGTGATCGGGTCGGCGACGGTACCAACCACCGGCCGGCCCGAGACCACGCCAGCCGAGACCACGCCAGCCGAGACCACRCCAGCCGAGCCTCCCGGGCTGCTCCCGGACGCCGCCGGCATCGGGGGTGGATCAGGACGCGTCGCGGGGCGCGCCAGCACCGAGACRCCGGCCGCGACCACCCGGGCCACGCCCCCCGACCGGTACACCGGGTAGCAGGCCACGTGGTAAGCCCACCCGTCCCGCGGCGCGGCGAGATGCCAGCCGCCCTTGATCTCCAGACTGGTATTGGTGACCTTGGCGCTCGCGGCGTAGGGATCATCCGGTCCGGTCGGCGGTTGGTCACGGCGCCACAGCACCCGYGCCTCGGTGACCCCCGGTGGCAGCTGGAAGGACAGCACGATCGAGTCGCCTCGATCGTCGGCGCGCAGATCCCGCACGGGTTCGATGGCGAGGTGACACACGGCCCGGCCGACGACGGCCGTCCCGCCATGGACCGTCAGCGGCGTGTAGATGACCTCGCCGACCTGTGCCACCTCGCTGACCTGCCCGGAACGGCTCAGCCCCACAAGACGTGACGAATCGGGGATGGCGGCGAGCGACACGTCGCAGCCTTCCGGCCCGATGCCGATCATCGGCAGGGGCCCCGACCCCGGGTAGGGCCACGGGCCGGTGCTGGTCGCGTGAGCGGTGCTGGTCACGTGGGTGATGGCGGCGGGGACGGCCGGCGGCTGCGGCACCGGGGTCGCGTAGATCCGCACCTCCCAGCCGGGCGGCGGCGTCCAGCGCAACGTGGTCCGCCCGGCGGCGGTGGCCGCCGTGAGGTCATGGACGGGCCGCGGGCGGGCGGCCACCTCCAGCGTCACCTCGGCTCCGGGGGTCCGGGCCGGGTGTCCCCGCGCGTCCTGGTACTCGACGAAGACGTGGTAACGATAGGTCACGCCGACGACGACATCGGTGTCGTGKAAGAGGCCGCCGGTGCCCCGCGCCCGCCGGGGCGGCTGGCTGACCGCGGCGGGCGGTGCCACCGTCCGCTCCACTGTCACGGCGGCCAGCGCCCCGCCGAGGCTCCAGTCCAGGCGGATCCCGGCGGCGGTGCGCTCGGCCCGCAGGTCGGTGATGTCCCGGGTGAAGACGAGCGGGGCGGTCTCCACCGGCGTGGAACGGCGCTCACCGCAGAGGGCAGTCACCTCGTATCGCACCGGAGTCCAGGCGGGAGCGCCGGCATCGCACAGCTCCGTCGAGCGGGTGGTACCGAGGCTGCTCCGCCCCGGGGCCACCCCCTGGCCGTCGCCAGCTTCCACGGGCACGACGCGTTCCACCCGGTAGGAGACCGGGCCCCCGACCGAGGGCGAAGCGCGCCACCACAGCTGCACCGAACCGTCGGGGCCCGGCACCGCGGTCAGGTCGGACGGCGGGGAGAGCGGCAGAGCCGCCATCGCCGCGAGCGCCTCCCGGTTGTCCGCCGCCGTCGCGAGGACCGCGGCGAGGGCGGCCTCCTGGTCCTCGGGTGGTAGCGCGCGCGCCGCCTCGACCCGCCGGCGGATCACCGCCTGGGCGGCAATGAGCTCGGCCAGCACCTCGGCCGGTTTCCGGCCGTCGGGGCCGGGGACGTCGGCGGCCTGTGCCGCGAGCCACCGGGCATCGGCAAGCGCCGCATCCGCCCGGCACGCCGCGCGGGCCTCGGTGAGTGCCCGCCAACCGGCGTCCGCGGCGCCCAGCGCGGCGGAGACCCGGGCTCCCAGTTCCTCCGCCGTCCCGGCGACCGGTCCACCGACGGCGGCYAGCACCGGATGGGCGGTCGTGAGGATCTCGCCGGCCTGGCGGGGATGACCGCCCTCCAGGGCGCGACGCACCGCGACGAGCGCATCGGCCGCCTCCCTGGCCTGGCGCAGGCTGTGCCCGCAGTGCCGGCAGACGACCGCCGCCGCCTCGGTCATCGATCCGCAGGACGGGCAGGTGGTGTAGAGGTCGGTGTCGCAGTACCGGCAGTGCCGCACGGACCCGGCCGCCTCCGGCCGGCCGCATCCCGGGCATACCACGTAGTCGAYGACCCCGCCGACGTTCACCGCGGCGCCGARCTCCCGAGCCGCCTCCAGGACGACGGACTTCGCCTGAGCCGCGGTCAGTCCGCGCCCGGTCGCGAGCGCCGCCCGGACGAGACCCTCGAAGGCGACCGCGGTGAGCTCGCCGTCGAGCACGACGTGTTCCTCGACCGCGGGCCGCAGCTCGTCCACGGCGTCCGCCATCAGCCCAACGGTGTACGCGGCGGGGTCGCCCTCGATCAACCGGGCGGAGACGAGGGCGAGCAGGTCCGCGGTGACCGTCTTCTCCCGGTCATGGGGACGGTGGTGGTTGCCCGCCACCATCGCGGCGTACGCGGCCCGCAGCCGCTCCGGTGAGGCGTCCGGGGCCAGCCCCAGGAAGGCCCACAGCGACGCCGTCGAGACCCGGTCCCCGCCGCGCAGGGCGCGCAGCTCGCCGAGCCGTTCGGAGATCTGCCGGCGGACCTCGGCCGGCAGCGGTTCGACGCCCCCGCCGACGGCGTCGATGATGATCTGCTCCCGGCTCAGGCGGGCGTCGAACTCCTCGACCGTCACCCCCGCGGCGACGGCGAGGCGGCGCAGGCCGTCCACCCGGGATGCCGGGATGCCGCCGAAACGCTCCCGGACGGTGGCGAGATAGCCGTCGACCTTGGCGAGACGCTCGGCGTCACCGCTACGCCGGGCTGCCAGCACCCGGGCGCGGACCCGTTCCCGGGAGTCCGCGTCCCGCAGCGGCTCCTCCCATTCCGCCCGCCGACGGACAAGCTCGGCGGCGAGGGTCGCGTACTTCGCCGAGTTGCGTTCCCGCTGCAGGAAGGCGAGCACCCGCACCAGGTGCGCCCCGACGTCGGAGTCGGTGTACGCCACCGTCGGATCGAGACCCGCGAGGAGGAACGGGTCGGCGGTGTCCAGGGAGGCGCGGGCCCGCAGCGGCGCCAGCACCCGCTGGCGATAGCCGCTGCCGTCGAACGCCGCGCTCACCGATCCACCTTCGTCCCACGTGCCCACCGTGCCCACCGTGCCCGCCGGGAACCGGCCGGCGGCCCGTCGTCAGGCGCCGATCGTGGAGCGGCCGTCGACCACTCCACACCTGAGAGTACGAAGCCGCGCCTCGGCGCGGGCCGCGGACGCCAGGTTGGCGCCGCCCGCACGCACTGCGCGCACCCACGTCCCCGCGAGGCCTGTAGGGCGCTCCACCGGACGCGGTGCCTGGTCAGGCTGAACCCTATCCACTCCGGCGTCGGCCGCCGCGGGCCGGAACACTCGTGCGGGAACACTCGTGGGGGAGGCCGAATGGCCCGGCACCGGCATCGATCCACGGCGAGGTCCGATCCGCCGCGGGGTCCGATCCGCCGCGGGGTCTCAGTCCCGCTGCTTGAGCAGGCTGACCTTCGCCGACTCGACGGCCCGCATCTCCTCCGAGCCGACCCCGGCGCGCACCTCGAGCACCAAGGGGGTGGCCGCGCCCTCGTGCGAGGCGGTGACCTGGATCGTCTGGTCCCCGCCCATCGTGAAGGTCACCTCAACGGGGGTGCCCAACGGGTGGCCAGGCGGAATCCCGCTGATGGAGCCGGCGACGATCACCTTGTTGTCGTCGATCGCCGTGGACTCGGCGGTGGTGCCCTGCTCGAAGACCCGGATGTCCACCTCGGCCTGATCGTCGACGACGGTGTAGAAGGTCCGGGTGACGGCGATAGGCAGCGGGTCGTTCTGGTGGGCGAGGAAGGCCGCGACCGGTGTGCCCCGGTCCTCGGCGAAGATCCCGAAGCCACGTGACGTGACGTTCGTCACTTTCGTGCGGACGAGATCGACCACGGAGGCGGTCGAGAGTCCCGCCTCCTCGGCGCTGGCTGCGRCCGCCTTCTCCACGTCCACGGCGTCGGCTGCGGCGAGTTCCTGGTCGGGACGTWGATGCCCGCTGGCGACCAGGTCCGCGTGGACCTCGCGCTCCAGTGCCTTCTTCTGCCCRTACACCGCGGCGCCCTTGGCGACGGCGAGATCGGGATCGGCAAGCCGAGAGGTGAGCCCGAAGGACTCCTGCAGCCGGCGGGCCACCGCCGGTGTCTTGCTCATGCCCCCCACCAGCAGGCACAAGTCGATCTTCTCGACACCCTTCTCCCGGGCTCGCGCCAGCACCGAGCCGGTCAGGTCGATGGTGCGCCGCAGCAGCGGGCCGGTGATCTCCTCGAAGACGGTCCGGGTCACCGGCACGCTTGTGCGCCTGCCGTTGTGCACGACCAGCACGTCGACGCTGTCCCGGCCGGACAACGCCAGCTTCGCGTCCTCGGCCGCGGCCAGCAGCTCCTGCTCGTCGTAGACGTCGTCGAGCGGGYCGCCCGCGTCGGGCTGCGCCTCGGTGAACTTCTGCGCCAGGTAGCGGACGAGTTCGTTGTCCCAGTCCGCACCGCCCAGSTCGTGGTCGCCATCCGTGGCGACCACGGTGATCGCGCCCTCGCTCAGCCTGATGACCGTGGTGTCGAACGTGCCACCGCCGAGGTCGTAGACCAGCACGGTCGACTCCTCGGCCCCGTCCTGGCCGAATCCGTAGGCGAAGGCGGCGGCGGTCGGCTCGTTGATGATGTCGACCACGTTGAGGCCGGCGAGCTCGCCGGCCAGCTTCGTCGCCTTGCGCTCCTCGTCACCGAAGTACGCGGGCACGGTGATCACTACATCGGTGACCGGGACACTGGTCGCGCGTTCGRCATCCGCGGCGAGCGCCTTGAGCACCAGGCTCGACACYGCGGCGGCGCTGTACTCCTCGTCATGCGCCACGAACCGCCAGTCCGACGCGCCCATGTGCCGCTTGACCAGCCGGGCGACGTCGTCGGGACGGATGCGAGCCTGGCGCTTGGCCTGGGTTCCCACCACGAAAGAGGTTGGGCCCTCCGCCCCAGTGTCGAACAGGACGACCGAAGGCGTCGTCGGCTGGGACTCGATGTTGCGGATCACTTCCGGTCGGCCGTACTCGTCGACCTGGGCAATGCAGGAGTAGGTCGTGCCCAGGTCGATCCCGAACACCTTGGTGCCTGCCACCGTCTAATTCTTCCCTTCACAAGCCTCGTACCTCCGCGGCTCAGCGCGATCGGTAGACCTCGGTCTCCGCCGGTCGGACGACCGTGGTCTCGCCGCGGACGAAACCCGGACGAACGGTACGAGCGATCGTCCCGTCCCGTCCCGGGTCGTCCGTCGGCACCCGACGCACCCCCAGGTGCCGCGCCGGGTCGAAGGTCCCGCCCGGCACCGCCGTGTACGGGCGGACGTCCACAGCGACATCGAGCACCTGGAGCAGCTGCTTACGCAGGATGCCGGCGACACTCTGCGGATCGTCGGCCCCCAGGCTACCCATTTGATCATGAAGTCGAATCAACCCCCGCAGAAGGGGGGCCATGGCTTCGGTAAGCTCACCACTACGTAGCCGGGCATTCTCGGCATGCAATCGGTCCACGAGTTGGGTATCGTGACGCCGTAGCCGGGCCAGTTCGTCAACGCGGCTCGCGAGGCGTTCCARCGCCACCGCCTGGACAGCACCGATCGAACCCACCAGATCCGTCCCGCCGCCGTCAGGGCCCGGACGGTCCACGGGGCAGTCCTGATCCGCCGAACCGTCCTGAGGAACCTGATCATCCTGAGCCGCGGTGCCGCCATGGTCGACCGGGCCGCGCTCCGCATCCCGTTGATCCGGGCCCGTCGGAGACCGTGTCGGCGTCGCCGGTCCGGCGTGCTCGGCGCGCTCGGATGCCACGGCCGACTCCGGCTCGTYGGGCCGGACCTCGTCGGGCCGGACCTCATCAGGCCAGACCTCATCAGGCCAGACCTCATCAGGCCGGACCTCATCAGGCCGGACCTCATCAGGCCGGACCTCATCAGGCCGGACCTCATCAGGCCGGATGTCCTCAGGGCCACCCGCCCCGCGGTCCCCGGCCTCGGGACCGGTCTCGCGCCACTCAGCCTCCGGCAGGTCATCGGCCTCGCGCGGATCGGTCGCCTCGTACGCGGGCGCGCCCCGAGAGCCCGCGACGGAGCGGTGCTCCTCCCGCGCCCCATACCCCGATCCGGCATGGTCCCCGTAGCCACTCGACCCGCCGTGGCTTGGCTGCGAGGGGGACCATGCCGGGGCGTTCCGTCCCGGGAACCGGTCCTCTCTCGGCGGATGGGCGTCCACCGGAACCTGCCCTCTCCGGCCCTGTTCCCAGCCGGCCGCCCGCGAAGGACCGGCGTACGCCGGGTCGGCCTGGCCCGGATCGGCGCCGGTCACCGGCCCGCCGCGATCATCGGCGGAGTATCGTCCGGGCCGCTCCCGGCCTCGCCCGGAAGCCGGGTCACGATCAGGATGAGATCGGTGCCCGGGGTGGGCCCGCTGGTCGCAGCTCGCACGGTCGGCGCGCGCCTRCTCGGGCGAGGGCTCGCGACGTGGCTGGAACATCGAGTATCGATCCTCCTCGCCGACGGGCGGCGGGACCGGATGGCTCATCGCGGACTACCGGCGTCACTTGCGGCCGGCAGTCCAGTTCAGGCCCCAGCCGTAGGCCTCGTCGAGCTCGCGGTGACCGCTGACGTAGCGGACCTCCCGGCTGACCTTGAAGTCGTTGCCGGTGTTGGTCAGCAGGGCGATGGCGCACATCCGGGCGCCACCGGCCTGCTCGTCCAGCCGGACCTCGATCGGGGCACCCTGCGCCGGAGTCAGGGTGACCACCGCGTCGGCCTGGTCGAACGAGGCCACCCCCTCGTAGATGAAGGCGAACACGAGGATGCGGCGGATCTGGGAGATGGCGGCGAGGTTCACGTACAGGTTCTCGCCACCGACCGCGGCGCCCGTGCGGTCGTCCGCGTCGAGGTTGATGAAGGGGGGATCCGTGAAGGAGCCGAACGCATCACCCAAGGCCTGGACCACACCCGCACGGCCGTCGGAGAGCTCGAACAACGCGGCGAGGTCGAGATCAATGCCGCCGCCCGCGGCGCCCAGCACCCGCTTGAGGAAGCCGCCCTTCTGCTGGCCGCCGCCCGGCTGCTGGTTCCAGTTGAGGTTCACGTGCAGCCGCCCGCCACCACCCTGCTTGCTCAGCGAGACGGTCGGCGCGGATTTCGTCAGTGTCACCTTGCTCAGCGAGACCGGGCCGGAACCGGCCGCCGGTGTGGCGGGACGTTTGCTGTAGTCGATGCCCATGATCCGCTCCCTCGCGGTAGCTGGGTGTCATCCATGATCAGGTGATCATCGCCTGGCAGGATCGGACGCCAGTACCCGACGATGTCACATCCGCGGCGGCGCTCTCCAGACCGGCCACCCAGGCCCGGTGCGCCGGCCGGCTGTCGCCGCCCGGCGCACGGCCGCTACATCGGGGCGCCGACGGCCTCTCGTGGCTGCCCCGGGCCGCCCTCGTCCTCGCCCGGGACGGACCCGGCACCCGCCAAACCGCGCTCGGCGGACCGGTGGCGGATGGAGGACAGCAGCGACAGACCGATGAAGGCCACCCCGATGAGACCGGTGACGATCTCCGGAACCTCGGTCTCGATCGWGATGGCCAGGATGATGGCCAGCGCCCCGATCRCATAGTGGGCACCGTGCTCGAGGTAGATGTACTCGCCGAGAGTGCCCCGCCGGACCAGGTAGACGGTCAGGGACCGGATGTACATCGCGCCGATCCCGAGACCGGCCGCGATGACGAAGATGTTCTGGGAGATCGCGAAGGCGCCGACGACTCCGTCGAACGAGAACGACGCGTCGATGACCTCGAGGTAGAGGAAGAGGAACGCGGCGGCCTTGCCGGTGGCGAGCACCAACTTCGGCGGGCCGCCGGTACCGTTCGACCGGACCGGGGCCAAGCCTGCCGACTCGGCGACGGAATCGTCGTCATCGTCCTCGGCGCCCACACCGCGGGCCTCGAAGAACTCGCCGAGTCCCCGCACGCCCAGATAGGTCGCGAGCCCCGCCACCCCGGAGAGCAGCACCTGCTGCTGGTGGTCGCCGGCGAAGGCCTGGCCGACCACCAGCAGGGCGATGAGCCCAAGCACGATCGGAACCACATCGAGCTGGCCCGCCCTGCGCAGCGGCTCCTCCAGCTTCTTGATCCACTGGATCTCCCGTTCGGGGTCGAACAGGAAGTCCAGGAACAGCATGAACAGGAAGATCCCGCCGAACGCGGCGATGGCCGGATGCGCGTCACCCAGTTTCTCCGCGTACCGGGCACCGTCGTTCAGCGCCAGGTCGAAGACCTCGAGCGGACCGAGATGCGCGGTCAGCGCCACGATGGCGATCGGGAAGATCAGACGCATGCCAAACACCGCGATCAGGATGCCGAGCGTCAGGAAGATCCTCTGCCAGAACTGGCTCATCCGGCCGAGGATCGTCGCGTTGATGACGGCGTTGTCGAAGGACAAACTGATCTCGAGCACCGCGAGGATCGCGACGAGCGCCGCGTTCCTGGGGCCACCGATCACCCCCGCCGCGGCCACCCCGATAACGGTGATCGCCAAGGACCATCCGAAGATTCGCAAGGCGTGCACGCCTACCAACACCCTCCCGGACCGGTCGCCAGACCCCGGCCGCGCCGCGCGGGCGGATCCGCGGTCCGTCGGATCCCGCATCGCTCAAGCATCGCCGGAGACCGCGTCGTCCCGCGGCCTRCTGGCCCGGTGYGGCGGTCGTCGGCATCGTAACTGCTCGTCTGGTGGGCACGACCTGACAAAAGTGCTACACCCGATGTGTATCGCTCTACCTGTACATGTCACCCACACACGACCGGACCCATAGCATCTGGTCATTACCGCGCCGGCCGGCGCGGTCGGACCCAGTGACCCGGTCGGACCCGGTCGGACCCAGTGACCCGGTCAGACCCAGTGACCCGGTCAGACCCAGTGACCCGGTCGGACCCGGTCGCCTGACCGAGCCCGACTGCGCATCCGGGGTTCAGACGTATCCGGGGTTCAGACGTTGACGCCGAAGTCGCGCGCGATCCCGGCCAGACCCGAGGCGTAGCCCTGTCCGACGGCTCGGAACTTCCAGTCCGCGCCGTGCCGGTAGACCTCGCCGAACACCATGGCCGTCTCGGTGGAGGCGTCCTCGGTGAGGTCATAGCGGGCGATCTCGCTGCCGCCGGCGCCGTTGACGATCCGGATGAAGGCGTTGCGGACCTGGCCGAAGTTCTGCTGCCGCGAGTCCGCGTCATAGATCGAAACCGGGAAGACGATCTTGTCAATCTCCGCCGGCAGGGATGTGAGGTTCACCGTGATGGCCTCGTCGTCGCCCTCACCCTCGCCGGTCAGGTTGTCGCCCTGGTGCTCGATCGCACCGTCGGGGCTCTTGAGGTTGTTGAAGAAGACGAAGTGCCCGTCCGACACGACCTTGCCGTCGGCCCGGCACGCGATGGCGCTCGCGTCCAGGTCGAAGTCCGCGCCGGTTGTGCTCCGAACGTCCCAGCCGAGCCCGACCAGGATGTTGGTGAGTCCGGGCGCCTCCTTGGTCAGCGACACGTTGCCGCCCTTGCTGAGGCTGACTCCCACTGCTCCTCCTGCTGTGCGTTGTTCGAAAGGGCTGCCGTTCAGATGTTGCTGCCGTTCAGATGTTGCTGCCGTTCAGATGTTGCTGCCGTTCAGATGTTGCTGCCGTTCAGATGTTTCGGGGGCCGCTCGAGCGGCCCCCGCGGAAGCCGGCGACCCGGGGCGAGGTGCGCCCCGGGTGTCCCCGGGTGTCCCCGGGTGTCCCCGGGCGCCGGCAGCCTACTGCGCGGCGTGAACGCCACAGTGACTCTCCGCCCACGAAGGCCACGTGGCCGGAGTACTGTGCCCTGCGGGACGAACGAGTGGGCCACGAGGTTCCCGCAGCCGGTGCCACACCGCCCCGTAGCCGCRCCGGCTGCGCCCGAATCGTCCCGGTGCCGCCCGCCCGCCACGATCGGGCCACCCCTTTACGCGCCGGCAAYCGCGGCGGAACACCACCCGAGCCACCCCGACCCCATCACACAACATCACCACAATGATTCCGGAATGCGCCGGGCGTCCGCCGCCGGGACCCCGGTGACGCTCCGACCTCGACCCCGCACCCGGAGCACCGCAACAGAGGAGGTTCGGACGTTCGACAGGGCCGCAACTGGGGAACATTGCCTTCAGCGCGGGCCATCCGGGCGGGACGGACCGACCCATCCCAACGACAACAATCGCCCATGCGATGGTCGCGGGCAGTTCACACAGAGGTGTCGCCAATCGCCACGTACAGGGCGGACCATTGAGGTGTGGTTCGTCTGGATAAGGTCGTCATGATGATCGGACGTTCAGTAGGCCGGGTTGTCGTCTCCGATGTGACACCGACCGTCTCGTGTGGCCAGTGGCCGGCGCGGGCGGTCGCGGGCGAAATTCTCACCGTCGGTGCAACGGTGTTCCGCGAGGGTCATGACCTCATCGGCGCGAACGTCGTGCTGTCAGGTCCCGACGGGCAGGGAACTCCGTTCATCCGGATGCGCTCCGCCGGCCCCGGTACCGACCGTTATGAGGCGGAGATCACCGCCGGGACCGAAGGCCTGTGGGGATATCGGGTCGAGGCGTGGGCCGATCCGGTCGCCACCTGGCGGCACGGTATTGCCCTCAAGGTCGGCGCGGGCCAGAGCACGGACGAACTCGCGGTGGACTTCGAGGACGGTGCGCGCCTRCTGCTGCGGGCCCTGCCCGCAGTCCCCGAACCGCGCCGGGCGGAGATCGCTCTCGCCGTGGCCGCGCTGCGCGACGACGACTGCACCGACCCCCGCGACCGGATCGCCGCGGCCCTCGATCCCCGGCTGGTGAGCCTGCTGGACGCCTGTCCGCTGCGCGAACTGGTGACCCGCTCACCGCTGTACCGGCTGTGGGTGGATCGTCGGCGCGCCCTCTACGGCAGCTGGTACGAGATGTTCCCGCGCTCGGAGGGCGCGAGCCTCGACCCGCCCCGGTCCGGGACCTTCCTCACCGCGGCCGAACGCCTGCCCGCGGTCGCGGCGATGGGCTTCGACGTGGTGTACCTGCCGCCGATCCATCCGATCGGCGAGGTCAACCGCAAGGGTCCCAACAACACCCTCACCCCCGGTCCGACGGACCCCGGCTCGCCGTGGGCCATCGGCAGCGAACACGGCGGCCACGACGCCGTGCATCCCGACCTCGGCACGATCGACGACTTCGACCTGTTCGTCGCCCGGGCACGCTCGCTGGGCATGGAGATCGCGCTGGACCTCGCCCTGCAGTGCGCGCCGGACCATCCATGGGCGAAGCATCACCCGGAGTGGTTCGYCGTGCGTAGTGACGGCTCCATCGCCTACGCGGAGAATCCGCCGAAGAAGTACCAGGACATCTATCCGCTGAACTTCGACGCCGACCCGACCGGGCTCTATCAGGAGATCCTGCGCGTCGTCCGGTACTGGACTGCACACGGAGTACGAATCTTCCGTGTCGATAATCCGCATACAAAGCCCGTCGAGTTCTGGGAATGGCTCATCGCCCAGGTGAAGTCGACCGAACCAGATGTGCTCTTCCTCGCGGAGGCATTCACCCGGCCGGCGATGATGCAYACGCTCGCCAAGGTCGGTTTCACCCAGTCATATACCTATTTCACCTGGCGCAACACGAAGTGGGAGCTCGAGAAGTACGCGCGCGAACTGGTGTCGGCCGCGCACTACATGCGGCCGAACTTCTTCGTCAACACCCCGGACATCCTGCCGGAGTACCTGCAGCACGGCGGCCCGGCGGCGTTCCGGATCCGGGCGGTGCTCGCTGCGACGCTGTCACCGACCTGGGGCGTCTACTCCGGGTACGAGTTGCGCGAGAACACCCCGGTCCGACCGGGCAGCGAGGAGTACCTGGACTCCGAGAAGTACCAGTACCGGCCACGCGACTGGGCCGCGGCGGAGCGTGCGGGCCAGTCGCTCGCGCCGTACCTGACCAGACTCAACCAGATCCGCCGTGCCCACCCCGCCCTGCAGTGGTTGCGCAACCTGCACTTCCACCATGCCGACGGGGACGAGATCATGGTCTTCTCCAAGCGGGTGGACTCCCTGCGGGCGGACGGCACGGATCCCGGGGACACGGCCGCCGCCGACACCGTGCTCATCGTCGTCAACCTCGACCCGCACGCTCCCCGGGAGACCACCGTGCGGCTCGACATGCCGGCCCTCGGCCTYGGCTGGGAAGACTCCTTCGAGGTCACCGATGAGATCACTGGTGCCACCTACGCGTGGGGCAAGCAGAACTACGTGCGGCTGGACCCGGCGGTCGAGCCCGCGCACGTCTTCGCTGTGCGGGCCCGGTCGTGATGGATTCTGAGCCTCTCAGCGAACCGATCGGCGACCACACCCCCGGCCCGGCCCCCGCCATGCCGGTCGGGGGGACTTTACGCGACCCACACTGGTTCAAGCGAGCCGTGTTCTACGAGGTGCTCATCCGCGGCTTCGCGGACTCCAACGGCGACGGCACGGGGGACATTCGCGGCCTGATCTCCAGGCTCGACTACCTGGAGTGGCTCGGTGTCGACTGTCTGTGGCTGCTACCGATCTACTCCTCGCCGTTGCGTGACGGCGGCTACGACATCAGTGACTACTTTCAGATCCTRCCGGAATTCGGTGACCTCGGCGACTTCGTTAGCCTGGTTGACGAGGCCCACCGCCGGGGCATCCGGATCATCGYGGATCTGGTGATGAACCACACCTCGGACGCCCATCCCTGGTTCCAGGCGTCCCGCTCCGACCCCGACGGGCCGTTCGGGGACTTCTACGTCTGGTCCGACAGCGACGAGCTGTACCCGGACGCCCGGATCATCTTCGTGGACACCGAGAAGTCGAACTGGTCGTGGGATCCGGTCCGCGGTCAGTACTACTGGCACCGTTTCTTCTCCCACCAGCCCGACCTGAACTATGACAACCCCGAGGTCCAGGAGGCGATGCTGGAGGTTCTGCGCTTCTGGCTCGATCTCGGCATCGACGGGTTCCGGCTCGACGCGGTCCCCTACCTCTATGTCCGGGAGAACACCAACGGCGAGAACCTGCCGGAGACCCACGAGTACCTCAAGCGGGTCCGCAAGGAGGTCGACGCCAAGTACGCCGACCGGGTGCTGCTCGMCGAGGCAAACCAGTGGCCCTCCGACGTCGTCGAGTACTTCGGCAACGACGACGAGTGCCACATGGCGTTCCACTTCCCGTTGATGCCGCGCATCTTCATGGCGGTCCGGCGGGAGTCCCGCTACCCAATCTCGGAAATTCTTGCTCAGACACCCCAGATCCCGCCGAACTGCCAGTGGGGCATCTTCCTGCGCAACCACGACGAGCTGACGCTCGAAATGGTGACCGACGAGGAACGGGACTACATGTGGGCCGAATACGCGAAAGATCCGCGTATGAAAGCCAACATCGGCATTCGTCGCCGGCTGGCGCCGCTGCTGGACAACAGCCGTGACCAGATGGAGCTGTTCACCGCGCTCCTGCTCTCGCTGCCCGGCTCGCCAGTGCTGTACTACGGCGACGAGATCGGGATGGGCGACAACATCTACCTGGGCGACCGGGACAGCGTCCGGACTCCGATGCAGTGGTCACCGGATCGTAACGCCGGTTTCTCCACCGCGGACCCGGCCCGACTGTACCTTCCCCTGATCATGGATCCGGTCTACGGTTATCAGGCCCTGAACGTCGAGGCCGGACAGCGCATGCCGACCTCGTTCCTGGCCTGGACCAAGCGGATGATCGAGGTACGCAAGCGTCATCCGGTCTTCGGGCTCGGCGACTACACCGAGCTCGGCGCGTCCAATCCCTCGATCTTCGCCTTCGTCCGCGAGTTCGGCGACGACCGGGTCCTGTGCGTCGCGAATCTGTCCCGCTTCGCCCAGCCGGTGGAGCTCGATCTGCGTCGTTTCGAGGGAATGGTTCCGGTGGAGCTGCTCGGCCGGGTGCACTTCCCGCCGATCGGCGAGCTTCCCTACCTGCTGACACTGCCAGGTCACGGACATTACTGGTTCGCGGTGACCAGACCGGGGGAATTCACCCCCTAGCCGCGTTGGGCGGACCGGGGCAACGGAGGCCGTCGGGGCGGTCGGGCAAGGAACAGCCAAGGAGCACTGGAACCGCCTGAACGACGTGCGGCCCGGCCCGGGTCGGGCAAAAGGCTGCTATGGAGGCAGTGGACGTTAGGTTAGCTGGCATAATGATCGTTGAGGACGGGCACCGGGAGGTCGATGATGGGTGACCACCACGCGGAACTGACCGGCCTGTTGCGCGAGTGGCTCCCCCGGCAGCGCTGGTTCGCCGGGAAGGGCAGATCCGGGGGCGGCCTGCGGATCCGTCACGACGTCATGGTCTTCGAACCGCTACGGCTGCTCGTCGTTGACGTCGACTACGACCACGGTCCGTCGGACCATTACCAGGTTCCGGTGGTCATCCGCTCGGACGCGCCCTTCGGCCWCGAGGGCTTCCTGATCGGCGAGAGTGCCGGCGGCCTGGTCTACGACGGCCTGCACGACCCCGATGGCAGCTYGGCCCTGCTGAGTTTCCTCCGCCGGTCGACACACCGCGACGGCCTCGTCGCCGAGGCGCTGGAACCACTGGACATCCTGCCCGCCCACGCCGTCGGCGCCGAGCAGTCCAACACCTCGATCGTCTACGGCGACGCCTACATCCTCAAGGTGTTCCGGCGGCTCTGGCCGGGCGTCAACCCCGATCTGGAGGTGACCCGGGCGCTGGCGGAGGCGGGCAGCACACACGTGGCCCGCCCCGTCGCCTGGTACTCCGGCCGTGTCGACGGGACACCGACCACCTTCGGATTCCTCCAGGAGTACCTGCGCAGCGGTACCGAGGGCTGGCGACTGGCGCTGGCCAGCGTGCGCGACCTGTACGCCGAGGCCGACCTGCACGCCGACGAGGTCGGCGGCGACTTCGCCGCGGAGGCCGAGCGGCTGGGTACCGCCACCGCCGAGGTGCACGCCGACCTCGCCCGGACGCTGCCGACGAGGCCCGCGACCGCCGATGCCCTGCGCTCCCTGGTGACCTACCTGCATGGCCGGCTGGATGCGGCGGTCGAGGCCGTCGCCGAGCTGCGTCCCTTCGAGGCGGCGATCCGCAAGAGCTACGACGAGGTGACGGGGGCGTCGGCGCAGGCCGTCCATCCCCGGCCCTTCCAACGGCTACACGGCGATCTGCACCTGGGTMAGGTCCTGCGGGTCGACTCGGGCTGGGTGCTGTTCGACTTCGAGGGGGAGCCAGTCCGCCCGGTCGCCGACCGTGTGGGGCTGGAATCGCCGCTGCGCGACGTCGCCGGGATGCTGYGCTCGTTCGACTACGCGGCCCGGTCGATGCTGCTCGAACGCGGTGACGAGCCGTCGTTGGCCTACCGCGCCCAGGAGTGGGCAGATCGCAACCGGGAGGCGTTCTGCCGGGGCTACGGTGCCGCGGCCGGCCGCGATCCTCGTGCGGATGCCGTGGTGCTGCGTGCGTTCGAGCTCGACAAGGCCGTGTACGAGATCCTGTACGAGGCCCGCCACCGACCGGGGTGGATCGGGATCCCGCTGTCCTCGGTGGAACGACTGACCCGGTCCAGCCCGTCGGCGGGGTAAGCCACGGCCCGGCCCGGGCCGTGGCGGCCGCCCGGCAGCGGTGCCGGCACCCGGACGCGGATCAGCCAGAAGACCCGACAGAAGACCCGAAAAATCACCGCGCAGAGAGGCAGGGGTGTCCCAGTGAACAACGGCGACGTCAACAACGGCACGGCGCGGACGGGACGCCTGGCCACCGGGCTCGCCCCCGACCGACCGAACCCCCGAGGGGCGGCCACCGCCGTCCGCAACGGCGGTGGCCGGGTGGCGCTGGCGGACCGCGACGCATCGTCCGCCAGCGCCCAGCCTGGACAGACCGCCGACGATCCCGCCGTGCCATCGGCCCCACCATCGGCCCCACCATCGGCCCTGCCCGCRGACCCGCCCGCGGTTGCGCCCGCGGTCTCGGTCGACCTGCCCTACGACGACCTGGAGCGGTTGGTCAGCGGGGCGCATCACGACCCGCACGCGCTGCTCGGGGCGCACCCGCATCCCGGGAGCGACGCCACGGTCGTCCGGGTGCTGCGCCCCGATGCGAGGGCCGTGACCGTCCTCGTCGGGCCGGCCCGCTACCCGGCCACCCGGCTGCACAGCGGCGGGGTGTTCGGAGTGGCCGTGCCGGGAATGCTGCCCGACTACCGCATCGAGGTGACCTACCCGGACGGCCCGTACCTCATCGACGACCCCTACCGGCACCTGCCCACCCTCGGTGAGATGGACCTCCATCTGATCATCGAGGGCCGGCACGAACAGCTCTGGAAGGTGCTCGGGGCGCATCCGCGCGCGCTGACGACGCCGGGCGGCGCCACAGTCACCGGGGTCAGCTTCGCCGTGTGGGCCCCCTCCGCGCGGGGAGTGCGGCTCGTCGGCGATTTCGACTTCTGGGACGGGCGTGCCTTCCCGATGCGCTCGCTCGGCCGCTCCGGGATCTGGGAGCTGTTCGTCCCCGGCGCCGGCACCGGCGCCCGGTACAAGTACGAGATCCTCGGCTTCGACGGGATCTGGCGGCAGAAGGCGGATCCGCTGGCGTTCCACACCGAGGTGCCGCCGGCCACCGCGAGCGTGGTGTTCGCCTCCGACTTCACCTGGAACGACGGCGCGTGGCTCGACCGGCGGGCCCGGACGGCCTGGCGCACCGAGCCGGTGAGCGTCTACGAGGTCCACCTGGGCTCCTGGCGGCGCGGGTTGTCCTATCGGGAGCTCGCTGAGGAACTGACCGCGTACGTCGTCGAGAACGGCTTCACCCACGTGGAGATGCTGCCCGTGGCCGAGCATCCCTTCGGCGGCTCCTGGGGCTAYCAGGTGTCGGCCTACTACGCCCCGACGRCCCGCTTCGGCAGCCCCGACGAGTTCCGCCACCTTGTGGACACGCTGCACCGCGCCGGCATCGGGGTGATCGTCGACTGGGTGCCGGCGCACTTCCCCCGGGACACCTGGGCGCTGGGCCGCTTCGACGGCACCCCCCTGTACGAACATCCCGATCCACGCCGCGGTGAACAGCCCGACTGGGGTACCTACGTCTTCGATCTGGGCCGCCCCGAGGTACGCAACTTCCTCGTGGCAAACGCCCTGTACTGGTTCGAGGAATTCCACATCGACGGGCTACGCGTCGACGCGGTCGCCTCGATGCTGTACCTCGACTACTCCCGGCCGGAGGGCGGCTGGCTGCCCAACATCCACGGCGGCCGGGAAAACCTCGACGCCGTCTCGTTCCTGCAGGAGACCAACGCCACCGTCTACCGCCGTTTCCCGGGCGCAATGATGATCGCGGAGGAGTCGACCGCGTGGCCCGGGGTCACCCGCCCCACCCACCTCGGCGGCCTGGGCTTCGGCTTCAAATGGAACATGGGGTGGATGCACGACACCCTCGACTACAACTCCCGGCTGCCGATCCACCGCATGTACCACCACCATCAGATGACCTTTTCGATGGTGTACGCCTACTCGGAGAACTTCATCCTGCCGTTCAGCCACGACGAGGTGGTCCACGGCAAAGGTTCACTGCTACGCAAGATGCCCGGCGACCGCTGGGCACAGCTCGCGAACCTGCGGGCGCTGCTCGCCTACATGTGGGCGCATCCCGGCAAGAAGCTGCTCTTCATGGGCTGCGAGTTCGCCCAGGACAACGAGTGGAACGAGTCCGCGTCCCTCGAATGGCCCCTGCTGGACGATCCCGCCCACGCCGGTGTCGCGGACCTCGTGCGCGACCTGAACGGTCTCTACCGGACGGTCCCGGCCCTGTACCAACACGACGCCGACCCGGCGGGCTTCTCCTGGATCGACGCGAACGACGCGGAGAACAACGTCTTCTCGTTCCTGCGGTGGTCGGGCGAGGACCCGGCGGGCGGCGTGCTGGCCTGCGTCACCAACTTCGCCGGCATCGGGCACGAGGGCTACCGCATCGGGCTGCCGTTCCCCGGCCGCTGGCGCGAGATACTCAACACCGACGGGTACCGCTACGGCGGCGGCAACATCGGCAATCTCGGCTCGGTCCAGGCTGTCGAGGAGCCGCATCACGGTCTCGACGCCTCAGCAACCCTGACGCTGCCGCCTCTCGGGGCCATCTGGCTCTCCCCCGCCTAGTGCCTTCCCCCGCACGGCGGCTTCGCCGCAGTGCGGGGACCCCTGGCCCAGGGCGCCGTACGGGGCCTCCGTCAGCTCGCCTTCGGCGACCCTCCTGGGATAGCCTCCTGGGATAGCCATCGGGGCTTCGCCGCAGTGCGGGGACCCCTGGCCCAGGGCGCCGTACGGGGCCTCCGTCAGCTCGCCTTCGGCGACCCTCCTGGGATAGCCTCCTGGGATAGCCATCGGGGCTTCGCCGCAGTGCGGGGACCCCTGGCCCAGGGCGCCGTACGGGGCCTCCGTCAGCTCGCCTTCGGCCGGTGAATGTGGGGATCTGAGCACGGTCCGCGGTCCCTGGACCGTGCACTGGCTCCCCACAACTCGACTGCCGCGTCCTCAGAAGAGAGCGGCTGCCAGGGAGCGTCGAGCCGGGGCCACCGCGGGCTCCTCGTCACCCAACGCCTGGAACAGCCCGACGAGGTGCGCTCGGACCCTTTCCCGCTCCGGTCCCGCCGTCCGGCGGACGACCTCGACGAGACCAGCGAGGGCCCCGGCCACGTCTCCCTGCGCGATGCCCAGGTCGGCCGCGGCAACCGCGGCCTCGACGTCGTCCGGATTCGCCACCAGYCGGTTGCGGACGTCCACCGGATCGTACCCATGCACCCGGCGCAGCAGTTCGGCCCGCGCGAGCCCGGTCAGGGCCTCGGGATCCGCGGGCGCCTCGGTGAGCCGGATGCGGTAGGACTCGACCGCGGTGTCGAAGTCGCCACGGGCAAGCGCCGCCTCGGCCGCCGCCACATGTGGGTCACGGGCGGGGCCGCCCGCGGCTGCCGCGCCCGGGACTGCGCCCATCGCCTCGCCGACCAGGGAGAGCAGCTGATCGAGCCAGCTCCGCACCTCCCGTTCGGGCACGGCGCCGGTGAACTCTCCGATGATCCGCCCGCCGATCACCGCCTTCACCGCGGGGATGCCCTGCACGTCGGCGGCCTGCGCGAGGCCCGGGTTCGCGTCGACGTCGATCTTGGCGAGGATCCACCGGCCGCCGTCCGCCGCGGCGAGCTTCTCCAGGATCGGGCTGAGCTGCTTGCACGGGCCGCACCAGGAGGCCCAGAAGTCCAGCACTACGGGAACCTGCATCGACCGGCTGACCACGTCGGTGGCGAAGCTCGCCTCGGTGACGTCGATGACCACGGGCCCGGCTGGCGCGCCGGGACGGGCGTCCGGCGCGGCCGTGGCGGCGCTGCTGGCGGGGGGAGGCGGGGTCGCCGGCTTGGGGTCGAGCGGGACGGCGCCGGCGAGGCGCAGACCGCCGAGGCTTTCGGGCAGACGTCCCGCGCCTCCCGCACCGCGCGGCGATCTGGATGGGACTGGTGGCCTACGTTGCATGCCTCCATCGTGGCATCTGGTCGCGGTCAGTGGGCTCGGCACCGGACGACTTTTCCGGTCCTCATGTCCGCCTCGCCCGGGGTCGGACACAGACGCCCAATCCGGGCCGGCGGGCCGCGGGCCGCGGGCCGTTGCCCGCCGGCCGCGGTCAACGATCAGTGGCGTCCGCGCCGGTCTCGCCCCCGGCCAGCAACCGGTCGATCGCGGCGACCTTCGTGTGCAGAGCGTCGGTGACTCCCGGGCGAAGATCGGCCTTCAGCACCAGACTCACCCGGCCAGCACGGGCCGAGACCGCCTCGGTGGCCCGGCGGACGACGTCCATCACCTCGTCCCACTCGCCTTCGATCGTGGTGAACATGGCGGTCGTCTCATGGGGCAGCCCACTGGCCCGCACTATCCGGACCGCCTCGGCGACCAGATCCGCGACCCCCTCGCCCTGACCGATGGGCGTGACACTGAAGGCAACAAGCATGCGGTCAGRCTTATCACGACAGTCCGCTCACCGCGCATCGAACAACGCAGGGCCACTACCCTGCTACGCCGACGCACCGAGGTCGTCGGTAAGCTATTTGCATGTCACGAAACGTCGCCAGAAAACCGGCCAGCGATCCAGTTGAGCAAACCCGGAACAACGGTCTCTGACGGTACGCCCTACCATTGCCCGCCGTGGGGTGGAAGAAGACGGATAATGAGGCGTAGGTGGGGTCACGCATCTTGCTCGACGCGCTGACGGACCTGGCTGTGGTCGTCGGCACGGATGGTCGTGTCACCGACATGGGTGCCGCCGCCCGTGCCTTCCTCGGTGACCGGGTTCCCCGCGTCCCCCATCTGCGCGATCTTGTCGACGTCGTCGATCCCGCGTTCCGCCTCGCTCTCGGTGAGGCGGTGACGGCCGCGCTGGGGCGGACCGGGCAGTGGCGTGGCTCGGTGGGACTCGTCGACCTGGCCGGGGCCACCGTGCCCCATCACGTGACGGTCCGGGTCGACCCGGAGGGCGGGCTGGTCGTCGTCGCTCGGGACACCAGCGACCAGCGCGCCCGCGAGGTCGCCGAGAACGAGTCACGGGCCAAGGACGAACTGATCGCCCGGCTCGGCCACGAACTGCGGACCCCGCTGAACGCCATGCTGGGCTTCGCGCAGCTGCTGGAACTCGAACCGCTCACCCCCGACCTCCACGACGACGTCGAGCGGATCATCACCGGTGGCCGCCACATGCAGGCGTTGATCGATGACGTGCTGGACCTGGCCAGGCTCCGCGCGGGCCGGGGGGACATCAACAAGGGGYCGGTCAACGTCCTCGACATCGTCCAGGGCGTGGTGGAGCTCGTCGAACCGCTCGCGGCGCAGCGCAGCATCCGGCGGGTGATCCATCCGGCGCTGCCGCTCGTCGCCGACGCGGACCGCCGCCGCCTGTGGCAGGTCCTGCTCAACCTTGTCGGTAACGCGCTGAAGTACGGCCGGGAGGGCGGCAGCGTGCGCGTCGGCATCGTGCCCATCACCGGCTCGCGGATCCGTATCGAGGTCGAGGACGACGGCGCGGGGCTCTCCCCCCGGGCGATCGACCGACTGTTCCGGCCCTTCGAGCGCCTCGGCGCCGAGCGCAGCGGAATCGAGGGCAGCGGGCTGGGCCTCGCGCTGTCCCACGCCCTGGTCACGGCGATGGGCGGGGTGCTTACCGTCGCCAGCCGGTACGGCGTGGGAAGCGTGTTCGCCGTCGTGCTCGACGCGGTCGACCTGCGTTTCGAGGATCTCGATGATGACAGCGGGTTCGTGGGCAGTTACGGTGGCCTCCCAGGTCGCTCCGGCGAGTCCGGCACGGTCACCCTCGGCCGTCCTCCCGCACCCGGYGGCCTGCGGGTCGTGCACGTCAGTGGCGATCCCGCCCTGCGTTCCCTGGTCGCCGAGACCCTCACCGATTTCCTGGCTGCGGACACCGTGACCGYTCCCCGCGCCGGTCTCGCCCTCGACGCGGTGCGGGGGGCCCGGCCGGCGTTCATCCTGCTCGACCGGGACCTGCCCGACACGACCGCGGCCGAGCTGCTCGCCCAGCTCGCGGCGGACCCGACCGCCGGCGTCATCCCGGCCCTGGTCCTCAGCGAGGACACCGACCCCCGCGAGCGGGCGTACCTGCGCCGAGCCGGCGCCGTGGACGTCCTGAAGATCCCGCTGGATCCCGGCGCCCTAGTCGCCGCGGCAGCCGCGCTCACCACCGCGATGACCGCCCCGAGCTGACCTGACCGGGCCGCCCCGAACGGCGCCTGATGCGGGGAAGAGCTCGAAGTCCAGAAAGTCGAAGCCAGGCGCCACCACGCAGCCGACCAGGACGTGCTGTCCATCGCGCGGGACCGCGGTCTGCCATTCGCCGGCCGGCACGACGAGCTGCGGCGCTTGGCCCGCGGCCAGATCGGGCCCGAGGATCCGCCGGTCGGCGGCGACCGGCGCCCGGCCCGGCCCGCCGAGAGTGAGATCGAGGGCCCCGCCGCCCTGCCAGAGCCAGATCTCGGCCGAGGCCACCCGATGCCAGCCGGACACCTCTCCCGGACGCAGCAGGAACAGGATGGACGTCATGACGGGGCGCCTGCCGCCATGTGCGTCGATCTGGTCGGGACTGGCCCAGGTCCGGCGGTACCAGCCGCCCTCGGGATGTTCTTCGAGACCAAGCTCCCGCACCAGGTCGTCGGCCAGCGTCGCGGGGTCGTCGATGCGGGTCATCGCGGGAGCCTCCCCGAGGCCTGCCGTCACGCCGGAACGCGCAGCACCAAGGCGTCTCCCTGGCCGCCGCCGCCGCAGAGACCGGCGGCCCCGATCCCGCCGCCGCGGCGCTTCAGCTCGTTGGCCAGGGTCAGGGCGATCCGGGCACCGGAGGCTCCGACGGGGTGACCGATCGCGATCGCGCCGCCGTTGACGTTGGTGATCTCCGGGCCGATCCCGAGGTCGCGCATGGACTGGATCGCGACCGCGGCGAAGGCCTCGTTGATCTCGACGAGGTCGAGATCGGCCGGGGTGAGCCGCTCCTTGGCCAGCGCCGCGAGGATGGCGCGCGAGGGCTGGGACTGCAGGGAGGTGTCCGGACCGGCCACGAAGCCGTGGTGACCGACCTCCGCGAGGATCGGCAGGCCGAGCTGTTCGGCCTTCGCCCGGCTCGCCACGATGACGGCGGCGGCGCCGTCGGAGATCGGCGACGACGAACCCGCGGTGATCGTGCCGTTGCCGTCGAAGGCCGGCCGCAGCTTCGCGAGCACCTCGACGGTGGTGTCGGGACGCACGCTCTCGTCCTGGTTGACGACCAGCGGCTCGCCGCGGCGCTGCGGCACCGCGACCGGGACGATCTCGTCGTCGAACAGCCCGTTCTTGGTGGCGGCGGCGGCCCGCTGATGCGACTGGGCGCCGAACTCGTCCTGCTCGGCCCGGCCGATGCCAAGCCCCGCGTTGTACCGCTCGGTGCTCGCCCCCATCGCGATCTGGTCGAAGGCGCAGAACAGCGCGTCGTGCTCGGTGGCGTCGAGCAGCTCGGCCCGGCCGTACTTCACCCCGGAGCRCAGCGAGCGCAGCAGGTGCGGGCCGCCGGTCATGGACTCCATCCCACCGGCGACGACGAGGTCGAACTCCCCGCTGGAGATGTACGTGTCGGCCAGGGCGATCGCGTCGAGGCCGGACAGGCAGACCTTGTTGATCGTGATGGCGGGCACCGACAGCGGGATGCCGGCGGCGACCGCCGCCTGCCGGGCGGTGATCTGACCCGCACCGGCCTGGATCACATGCCCCATGATCACATAATCGACCGCGTCGCCGGRCAGGCCGGCCCGCGCGAGGGCACCCGAGATCGCGATGCCACCGAGATCCGTCGCGGTGAAGCTCTTCAGCCCGCCCGACAGTTTCCCGAACGGTGTCCGCACTCCGGCCACGATCACGGAACCAGGCATGGATGCCTCCTCATCTCCAGGAAGATCTTCGGACCGGGACGGCGCCGGCACACGGCATGCGGCATGCGGCATGCGGTGACGTCGTCTCGTGGCGACGGCCTCGAGAACGGCCGTTGCTGATATAATAGCCTGGTCACGTCTGAGATTCCCGGCCGCGATTCTGGCCTCTCAGGGACAAGCGCACCCAGCCGGACCGGCGGGACGGCCAGGAGAAGCGGACCGTCCTGACAGGGACCGTCAGGACAGCTGGCCGCAGGCTGCCACGAACGGCGAGGTGGCCGGGTCCGCCGGCAGGCGTACCTGGTCGGACCGGCTGTCTTGGGCGGCCAGGCCCTCCGGGGTCAGCGCCAGGATGGTCGTGGCCACGGTGAACAGCGAACCGTCGGTCGAGGTCCCGCTGTTGATCCGCAGGGCCCGGTCCATGCAGCGGAACCCGGCGCCRACGTTGCCCTGAACTCCGGCGGCGAGGGTGAGCTGAGCCGGCAGGGAGACGGAGGCCAGCGTGTCGAGACTGGCGTAGCGCACCAGCGCGTAGTTGTCCATCCCGCTCCTCGACGTGGTCTGCACCAGGATCTCGCCGAACCCGTTGGCGTCGATGTCGACGACCGTGTAGTGCAGGGGCACCACGATCGCGCCCAGGTCGACCTGCCCGACAGTTCCGTCCCGGGAGAACACGACCTCGAGTTTGCTCCCGGTCGCCCGCACCTGGTCGGAACGGCCGTCGCCGTCGACGTCGCCCGCCACCGCCGGCTTCACGACGGCCGTCGGCAGCTGAGGGCTGTCCTGGGTCACCGTCGTCGGACTGGCTGACGAACCGGCCGTGACGGGCGGGGAGGACACGCTGGTGCTCGGGAGGGCGGTCGGCGGGGTAGTCGCCGACCAGGTCGCCGCTCCCCCTCCGGACCCACCGCCGGCCCTGGCAGAACGGCCGGTGCCGCCGGTCGAGGGCGCGACGGGTGTCCGGCTCGGCCCCGTCACGGGTGCGGTCACGAGCGGCGGGACGGCTGGCTCGACGAGCTCGTTGCTCGACGGAGGGGGCCGCAGCGCCACCACGGCGAGCCCGATGAGCGCGGCCATGACCATCCCGCCCGCCGTCATCAGCGGCAGACGCCACCGGCGCCGACGGTCGATCCCGGCACGGATCTGCCGGTAAGCGTCCGGCGAGGGCCGGATGGGCTCCACCGCCTCGGTGAGCAGGCGGGCGAGCTCCTCCGGTTCCAGACCACTCACCGCAGGCCCTCCAGCTTGCCGCTCAACGCCGACAGCCCCCGGGAGGTGTACGCCTTGACGGAACCGACACTGCAGCCCATCACCGCCGCGGCGTCCGCCTCGGACATGTCGGCGTAGTACCGCAGCACCACCGCCTCCCGCTGCCGGCGGGGCAGCTCGCGCAGCGCCTGGATGACCGCCGCCCGTTCGAYGAGGGAGTAGGCGCCCTCCTCGGCGCTCGCGGCGTCGGGCATCGGCTTGGGAGCGTGTTTGAGAGCGACGAGTCGACGACGCAGTGTCGAACGTGCGAGGTTGACGACGGTCTGCCTGAGGTAGGCCAAGGCCTTGTCCCGGTCCTGGAGCCGCCCCCAGGCCGCGTGGACGCGGATGTAGGCGTCCTGCACAACCTCCTCGCAGAGGCCGAGATCGTCAAGTAGTAACGCTGCAAGACGAACCAATGACCGATAGTGTTCGGAATACAACGCGGTCAGGGCGGCATCGGCGTCCCGCGCGACATCGCTACGGGCGGCGTCGCTCCGTGCAGGCACGGGCCGCCACCCTTCCACGACAGTCATGGGCGCGATCACACCCAGTTGGACGCGTACCGAGCACTCGAAGTTGTCCCAAAAGTTCTATCGCGTCGCGCACGAAACAGACAGCCTCCACATCCCGCGACCCCGCCTCCCACCTATGGGTAACATCTGCCGTCTATCCGCCACCAGCACCAGCGTCCTACGGAGGCCGACCGTGAAGGACATTCTCGAAGCGATCATTGCCCAGAGCCCTCCGTCGYCCGCCCGGCGGGCGGAGTTCGCATCCCTCCCGGTCCCCGAGTCCTACCGCGCCGTGGTCRTGCGCCGGGACGAAATCGGGATGTTCGAGGGCATGCCGTCCCGGGACAAGGACCCCCGCCGCTCCCTGCACGTAGACGACGTGCCGACCCCCGAGCTCGGTCCCGGCGAAGCCCTCATCGCGGTCATGGCCTCCTCCGTGAACTACAACACGGTCTGGACGTCGATCTTCGAGCCGATCCACACCTTCAACTTCCTCGAGCGCTACGGCCGAACCTCTCCGCTTGCATCCCGTCACAACCAGCCTTACCACGTTGTCGGCTCGGATCTGGCCGGAGTTGTGCTACGGACAGGGCCTGGCGTACAGGCCTGGTCCCCCGGGGACGAGGTCGTCGCCCACTGTCTGTCCGTGGAACTTGAGCGTCCCGACGBCCACAACGACACGATGCTGGATCCCGAGCAACGAATCTGGGGATTTGAGACGAATTTTGGYGGACTCGCCGAGCTCGCCCTGGTCAAGACCAACCAGCTCATGCCGAAACCCGCGCACCTGACCTGGGAGGAGGCGGCCGCACCCGGTCTGGTCAACTCGACCGCGTACCGCCAGCTGGTCTCGGTCAACGGCGCGAACATGAAGCAGGGCGACGTCGTTCTCGTCTGGGGCGCGTCCGGGGGCCTGGGCTCCTACGCCACCCAACTCGTGCTACGCGGCGGGGCCATCCCGGTCTGCATCGTCTCCTCGCCGGAAAAAGCCGACATATGCCGCTCCCTCGGCGCAGAGCTGATCATCGACCGCGCCGCCGAGGCCTATCAGTTCTGGAGTGACGAACACACCCAGAACCCCCGGGAATGGCAGCGGTTCGGCAAGCGCATCCGCGAGCTCACCGGCGGCGACGACCCCGACATCGTCCTCGAACACYCGGGCCGGGAAACCTTCGGCGCCTCCGTCTATGTGACCCGCCGCGGCGGAACTATCGCCACCTGCGCCTCCACCRGCGGTTTCCAGCACGAGTACGACAACCGGTACCTGTGGATGAATCTCAAGCGCATCGTCGGCTCGCACTTCGCCAACTACCGGGAGGCCTGGGAAGCCAACCGACTCATCATGCGCGGGATGATCCATCCGACCCTGTCCCGGGTCTACCCGCTTACCGAAACGGGGCAGRCCGCCTACGACGTGCACCGCAACCTCCACCAAGGGAAGGTGGGCGTGCTGTGTCTCGCCCCGGCCGAGGGGCTGGGTGTCCGCGACGAGGCACTCCGCTCCCGCCACCTGACCGCAATCAACCGGTTCCGCGGCGTATAAACCCGGAAATCGGCCAGGTCGACAGCCGGCTCCCCTCACGCTCGCATTGACCGTCTGAGATGCTGAGGTCCTATGACCGAACACACCGATCTCATCCCAATGGCCGGCGAGACCGACGGGCCCCCCGCCTTTGATCTGGTGCGCCGTGGCTACGACCCCAATCAGGTCACCCATCACGTGAACTGRCTCGTCGAGCAGCTACGCGAGGCCGAGGCGCACCGGGCGGCGGCGGAGGCGGCCGCGTCGGAGGCTGCGACCGAGGCGGCCCGGGTACGCGACGATCTGGCCGCCAACCGTCCCGCCTGGGAGGAGTTCGGTGGCCGCGTTACCCAGATCCTCCAGCTCGCCGAGGAGGAGGCGGCCACCGTTCGGGCTGAACGCACCCGGGAGGCCGATGCCCAACTCGAGGAGGCCCGCCGGATCGTCACCGAGGCCGAGCAGACCCGGGAGAAAACCCTGCGCGACGCCGACGAGCAGGCCGCGGCCATCGTCTCGACGGCCCGCGCGGAGGCCGAACGGATCGTCGAGGTCGCTCGGGCCGCGGCCGCGCAGGCCGAGGACGACTCGAAGCGTCGGCTGGCCGACCTCGAACGCCAACGCGAACAGGTGACCTCGCAGCTTGCCACCCTGCGTGACCAGGTGACGGCCCAGCTGGGCGCGCTGCGCGACAAGCTGACCGCCGCCTCCGCGTCGATCGCCTCCATCGAGGCACCGCCGCCTGAGGAGCGTAAGGCGCTCGGCAGCGAGCCGAACGCGTTGCCCGCGTCGGCGGCCTCCCGCGGGGTCTAGCCCGCACGGGAGACCGTCGTCTCGTGGGGTCAGCCGTCACGGACGCGCGGCCGGGCCGCTCGGCATCGGCGTTCCCAACACGGCCGGTGCCAGTGTCGACGGTCCTCGATCCGCTCGGGCGGCCAGACCACCACGTGAGCGGCGCCCGGAGTGATCTCATAATCACAACCGGGACACCGGTAGACCTTGGTGGTCGCCGCGCCGCTCGTCGGTCGCACACCCACTCACCGTCCCGCAGGACGACGACCGGATCCGGCATCCACCAGCCGACCGGGTGCCCGCGCTGCGCATCCGACGGCCGGGCCCAGCGTCGGCGCGCCTTCCTCGTCACCGCCCGCGAGCGGGTCTGCCCGATGCCCGGAACCGATCCCGCCGGGTGCGGGAACCCGAACCCGGGGTATCGCCGGCCGGCGGGCCCGCGACCCACTCGCCCCGGTCCACCACCTCGCCGTCAACGATCCGAGGCCGGTCATCCGCCGCCGGTCCGGCCGAGGAGGCCGTCGTGCGCCCGCCCGTCCCCGCCCCGAACCTCTCGCCCGTCCACCGCACCCGCCCGCCGACCCGCTCGAAGCCGGCCATCACGAGCGAGCGGGCGAGCTTGGCCTTGCGCACGGCCCCCGCCGGACTCGCCAGGGCGGACGACGCACCGATGAGCAGCTGGAAGCCGCGATCGCTGCCACGCCAGTGCTCACGCAGGATCGGCTCCCCGGCTCCGACGGCCAGCCGCCGGAAGGCGAACGCGATGACCGCGACGTCGTCGAGCTGACCCACCACCGGAATCGCGTTGGTCAGCCGGTTCTTCGGCGACACGAGGTACGCGAGCGCCGCGGCGGCCTCCACCTTCGCGGACTGCGGGACCCGCGGATCGGCGACGACCCGCCGCAGCAGCTGGACCAGATCGGGAAGGAACATCGTGACTTCCCGACTGAACGCTCGCACGGCGTCCCTGTCGAGCACGACCATCGCCGCTCCAGCCTCCTCCCGCGCGAATCGGGATTTCCCGCCGACCGTCGACATCCTAGTCCGCGCGGACAGAAGCGATCTTGTTCTCGGCGTGACGGGTGGGCTCAGCGCGGCGGGTGGTCGAGGAACCCCCGGCCGGTCTTGCGTCCCAGGAACCCAGYCCGGACCAGCTGTTCGAGCAGGGGTGCCGGGGCGTAGCCGGGCTCGCGGAACTGCGCGTACAACGAGCGCGTGATCGCGAGCGTGACATCGAGGCCGACGACGTCGGCGAGCGCGAAGGGGCCCAGCGGATGGCCGCAACCGACCGTCATCGCCGTGTCAACGTCCTCGATCGTCGCATAGTGCGCCTGGAGCATCTTCACTGCGTCGTTGAGATAGGGAAACAGCAGCGCGTTGACGATGAACCCCGCCCGGTCGGCGCAGAGCACCGGATGCCGCCCGGCCGCTCGGGACAGCGCCAGGACCGTGGCTGTCACGTCGTCGCCGGTGAGAACCGTGGGCACCACCTCGATCAGCTTCATCGCCGGGGCCGGGTTGAACCAGTGCATACCGATGACGTCCCGCGGCCGGCTGGTGGCCATGGCGCACTCGATGACCGGCARCGAGGACGTGGTGGTCGCCAGCACGGCGCCGGGCGCCGCGATCTTGTCCAGGTCGGCGAACAGCTCCMGCTTCACCGCCAGGTCCTCCACCACCGCCTCAAGCAGCAGCTCGCAGTGGCCGAGCTCACCCAGATCGGTCGTGCCGCGCACCCGGGYCAGAGCCGCCAGCCGGTCGGCGTCGGACAGCCGCCCCCTGGCCACCGACGCCGCCAACGACGACTCGATCTTCGCGAGGGTGGCGGCGAGGGTGCGCTCGCTCCGGGCCCGCAGGAGGACGTCGTGCCCGGACCGGGCCAGCACCTCCGCGATGCCACCCGCCATCGTGCCGCTCCCCACGACGCCGACCGAGCGCACCGGGCGGCCCCGCCCCAGGCGGTCGGCGAGCGGATCGACCGCGTCGACCACCTCGGAGGAGTCCGGTGCCGCGTAGGTGTAGAAACCACGACCGGTCTTGCGGCCGAGCAGGCCCGCGCGCACGAGCTGGCTCAGCAGCGGTGCCGGAGCGTGCAGGTGGTCACGGGACTGCCGGTACATCGAGTTGAGAATCTCGTGGGCGGCGTCCAGACCGATCAGATCGAGCAGGGCGAGCGGGCCCATCGGATGCCCGCACCCGAGCCGCATGGCCGCGTCAATGTCCTCCCGGGCCGCATACCGGGCCTCGAGCATGCGCACGGCGTTGTTGAGATAACCGAACAGCAGCGCGTTGACGATGAAGCCCGCCCGGTCCTCCGCGACGACCGCGGTCTTCCCCACGTCGTTGACCAGGCCGATCACCCCGGCCAGCACGGTCGGGTCGGTGACGACCGTGCGTACGACCTCCACCAGGCGCATCACCGGCGCCGGATTGAACCAGTGGGTGCCGAGCACCCGTTCCGGGCGGGCGGTGCCCGCCGCGAGTTCCGTTACCGACAGGGAGCTGGTGTTCGTCAGGAAGACGGTGGCCGGGGGGCAGATCTCGTCGAGTCGGGCGAAAAGCGCCTGTTTGGCGCTCATTCGTTCGTCGATCGCCTCGATCACCAGCTCGCAGTCGGCGACCGCCGCGAGCTCGGTGCCGAGACGCATGCGGGCCAGCACGGCCTCCCTGGTCGCGTCGTCGAGCTTGCCGTGGCGGCCCGCGCGGTCGAGGGAGTGCTCGACCCGGGCCCGGCTGCGGGCGAGCGCGTCGGCGTCACGCGCGATGCCGACGACCTCCAGACCGGCCTTCGCCAGCACCTCGGCGATGCCCGCGCCCATGGTGCCGAGCCCCACCACCCCGACCCGGCGGTGTCTCACCGCCTCGTCCCGGCTGTTCTCCGGCTTCTTCTCCTGGTTCGCGTTCTCCTGGTTCGCGGCCGGCCCCGTTCCCGATGTGGTTCCCGATACGGGCCTCTCGATCATGCCCAGGCTCCTCTACTTCGGCGCACGGGCCCCGGGCGACGGGTGGGCGTCGCGGGCCGGGCGGTGTCAGACGGCGAACGCCGCGATCCTCCCATATTCTCGAGACGCCGGCCCATGATCGCACTACGGGAACGGACCGGCCGCCGGACGGGGAAGCCGGACGGGCGGCCGTCGCAGGTTCGGCGGACCGGGCAGGCTCGGCGGAATCGCTTTCAGAAAAGCGTCGGAATGGACGGTTCGAGGCCCCGCAGCTCGTCATAGTCGACGACGGCGCAGCCCAGCCCCCGGTCCGCCGCCAGCAGCCGCGCCTGCGGGGTGATGGACTGCGCCGCGAGGATGCCGCGCACGGGATGCGGCAACGCCGGGTCGGCCTCCAGGCGGACAAGGTAACGGGTCAGCTGCTCCACCCCGTCGATCTCACCCCTGCGTTTGATCTCGACGGCGACCGTCGAGCCGTCCGCGTCGCGGCACAGCAGGTCGACCGGCCCGATGCCGGTCTCGTACTCGCGGCGCACCAGGGTGAGTCCGGGCGCGATCGCGTCGGGCCGGTCGGCGAGCAGCACCTGCAGATGCGCCTCCACCCCGTCCTTGCGCAGACCCGGGTCGACGCCGAGGTCGTGCGTGGAATCGTGCAGCACCTGTTCGAGGGTGATGACGAGCTGCTCGGCCGCGCGGTTGGTGACCCGCCAGACCCCGTCCGCCTCGGCGATGACGCACGGGGGACTCATCCAGTTGAGCGGCTTGTACGCTCGCCCGTCGGCGTGGATGGAGACGGATCCGTCCGCCTTGACGAGTACCAACCGGACGGCGCTCGGCAGATGTGCGGTGAGCCGACCGACGTAGTCCACGCTGCAGCGAGCGATGACGAGCCGCATGACGTCACGCTATCGCGGCCGTTTCCGGCGCCCGGCGGCGGTGGGACCGCCGCGCACCGGGCGATCGCCTGACGATCACCCGACATCGCCGCCGCGAGCCGCCACGAGGTCGTCCAGAATCCGGCATCGATCCACGTACCGGGCCGACAACCGGGCGGCGTCCTCGGGCGGCAACCGCCTCAGCCTGGCCGGATCGGCGTTGTCCTGTATGTCGGCCCGTTTCACGACGACGGCAAGCGGATCGGCGGCCACCCGGGCGAGATAGTCGGGCACCGGCTCGCCCTCCCGATGGGACAGCGCGTCGACCGCCGCGACGACCGGGGCCGGATAGCCCGCGGCCACGAGATCCGCGAGGGTGGTCTCGCTGTCCTCGACGACGTCGTGCAACACCRCCGCGAGCTGGGCGGCGTGGGCGTCCACCCCGGCGGTGGGAGCCGTGCGCGCGACTGCCGCCATCACGCGCAGCGGATGGCCGATGTACTCCTCACCGACCTTGTCCAGCTGACCGGCGTGCGCCCGGGTGRCCAGGGCGACGGCGTCGTGCAGGGTGGGCGTCGCGGCGCGGTGCGGACCGTCCGCCTCGCCATGACCGGGCCGCGCGTCGTCAATCCTGGTTGAGGGCACAGACCGACCGTACGACGTCGAGGGTGCCCCGGGCTGTCAAGGGTACCCCGGGCCCAYGGCGGTGCAGGTCACCCGGTGCAGGGCGGCGGGGAGACCTTCCACAGGGTGATCAGAGCGCTCGGAAGCACATCACAGGCCCGCGGGCCGTTGCGGACGATCGTCCAGGGCCCGGCTCCGATCCGCCGCCACACGTGCGGGTCGACCGGCGGCGTGGCCGGCCCTTGGACCTCGATGCGACCGATCGCCCAGTACTCGTCGTGCGCCGCGTCAACGCCCTCGACGGCGCCGAAGTACATCCCGTTCACGATCGTCACCTGCCGGGCGGAGATGGTGGAAGCACCCCCGGCCGCCTTGATCGAGTCGGCGACCRTCCACGACAGCGCGAGCCGCAGGGCATCCGGATCAGGCTCGTCGAGGACCCGCATCTGATGGGCCGTGCCCGGTCGGCGGGCGCCCTCCCACGGGGCGGTCCGCAGCGCGGGGGTCAGCTCCGGGGCGGGCGAGGTGGCGGTCCGAGGCGCATGCACGGTGCCGGACTGCCGGTCCGCGGTCACGTAGCCGATGGCCACGCCGAGCAGGACCGCGACCACGAACGCCACCGGGACCAGGACCGACCGGTACTCGCGCACCCCGGCCAGCCCGGCGGATCGCGCGCTCCGATCGCCGACGGCATTCACCCGCGCGGGCACCTCCACGTCCTRCACGCCTCCGTCCGGCATCACACCCTGCCAAGAGCCGGGCCCGTCACCCGAAAGCAGTACCCGATCAGCAGGTACCCGGCAAGCATGCCGCATCGCGTGTCCGCCCGGCACACGGGCGCGCCTGACATGACGGTGCGCAGCCACCCTGGTTCGTTCCGCTCCGGGCTCCGTCCCGATCGGGACGGAGCCCCTCCTGGCGGGCCTAGGTGGTGGTCGAACGGATGAGCCGCCCGGGCAACCCGCTCAGGCGTGGCCGACGTGCACCAGGTCGGCGGCCTCCTCGAACCGCAGCAACCCACCCAGCCGGTCCGCGACGAGCAGGCGTTCAAGCGGGCTCGGCACATCGACCAGCACCATCGAGCGGCCAGCGGCACGGGCTCGGCGAGCGCCGCCAAGCAGCACCCCCAGCGCGGCATGATCGCCGAGCTCCAGGCCCGCGACGTCAACGCGCAGCGGCCCGCTCCCATTGTCGATCGCCGCGTGCAGCAGGCTGCGTAGTGTCCCCACCGTCCGCACATCCACCCGGCCAACCACGCGGGCCGTCTGCGCGCAGCCGGCCCGCGTGTCCCCGGAGCACTCCAGACTCAACACGTTCACGCCGATGTTCATGTGATCTCCCGTCCCGGCCGTCCGGCGCCCCCGCTGTCGTGACGCCGTTGCTACCAGCTATCCGCGCCGATCGCGGGTAGCACTCAGGTGCGGCTCGCCCCGGGCGGACCGCGACGTACCCCCTCGTCTCCATCGAACTGTCGTCGTTCGGCCACAGAGAGGTCGGGCCGGTTACCTCAATGGTGGCAGCGGTTGACGGGCGATGTTTCCTCTGTCGGATTCCGTGGAGGTGTCGAGGCCCGGATCCAGGTCCGTCGCGAGGATGTCTGGGACGATGCAAGGTGGCGTCGAAGAGCGGCACGATCGGAGGTGCGGGATGCCCGCAACGGCCGGGGCACTTCTCCTCGAGCCGCTGATCGCGCTGCTGGCCGTCGGCCTGCTGATGGCGATCGGGCGCTGGGCCCATGCTCCGGCACGGCCGCGGCCGGCCGGTTCCGTCCCCGGCCACGACTTCGGTCTGCTCGTCCCGGTGGCCACCGTGGACACCCCCGCCGAGATCACTCGGCTCCGCGCGGCGCTGTGGGCGCGGGGTATCCGCTCGACCTGGGCCACGGCACCGGCCGGTCCGATTCGCATCGACGCCGCCGGGAACATCATCGCCCGGCCGCGGGACCGCCGCCACGTGCTCGTGTTCGGCACGGACGCGAACCGAGCCGCCCGTGCCCTCGTGAACCTGCTCGGCTCGCGCCAGTCGCCCACCTGACCCCGCCGGCCGGGCCGGCGGGGTCACGATGCCAGCGGGATCAGGCCGATGCCGGTGAAATCAGGCTACGGCGCGGTCGGAGACCCGGCGGATGTCGGCGCCGAGGTCCGTCATGTTCTCGACAAACCGGGCGTATCCCCGGTCGATGTGGTGGACGTCGCTTACCTCGGTGACGCCGTCCGCAACCAGGCCGGCGAGCACGAGACCCGCGCCGGCCCGCACGTCGGAGGCCGTCACCCGGGTGCCGGACAGCCGCGCGGTGGGCCGGACGATGACGTGGTGGCCGTCCGTACGCAGGTCGGCGCCGAGTTTGTGCAGCTCGCGGCAGAAGGCGAACCGGCTGTCGAAGATGTTCTCGGTGATCAGGGAGGTACCCCGGCTAACCGACTCCAACGCGATGATCTGCGGCAGCAGATCAGTCGGAAAGCCGGGGTACGGCAGCGTCACCACGTCGATCGACCGGGGTTGTCCCCGTCCGACGACCCGGAATCCGTCGTCCCGGACGTCGACCTCGGCACCGGCCTGCACCAGCTTCTCTAGGACGATGCTGAGGTGGGCGGCCTGACCGTGCCGGATCAGCACGTCGCCACCGGTCATCAGGGCGCCGATGGCGTACGTGCCGGCGACGATGCGGWCCGCCACCGTCCGGTGTTCCACCGAGGTKAGCTGGTCGACCCCGTCGATGATCAGTGTCGACGATCCCGCGCCGTCGATACGCCCGCCCATCGCCGTCAGCATCGCGCACAGGTCGGCAATCTCGGGTTCCTGGGCGGCATTGTCGATCACCGTCGTCCCCTTGGCGAGAACCCCGGCCATCAACAGGTTCTCGGTGGCGCCCACGCTGGGGAAGTCGAGCCAGATCGAGGCTCCCTGCAGCCTGCCGGAGCAGCGCGCGACGAGGACTCCGGACTCGACGTCAACCAGCGCACCGAGTTTGGTCAGGCCGTTGACATGAATGTCGAGCGCGCGCGATCCGATCGCGTCCCCACCGGGCAGGGCGACCCGCGCCTCCCCACGGCGGGCGACCAGCGGACCGAGCACCGCCACCGACGCCCTGATCTGCCGCACCAGCTCACCATCGGCCGCGACGCCCGGAGCCTGGGGCACCTCAATGCTCAGCCGCCCGCCGGCGGCGTCCCGCTCGACGGTCGCACCGAGCCCCGCCAGCACCTTGGACATCACCGACACGTCCAGGATGTCAGGAACGGCGGACAGCATCGTCCGGYCCGCGGCCAGCAGGCTCGCGGCCATCAGCTTCAATACCGAGTTCTTCGCGCCCGGGACGGCGACCTCGCCGGCCAGCCGGGTACCGCCTGTCACAACGAAGCGCTCCACGAACCTCGATGCTAGGTCCTGGCCTGAAGATCTTCACCGCCACCCGCCGGACCGACCGGCGCAACCCTGCGCGGTCGCCTCATTCCGCTGCGTCGGACGGAAGGACGGACACCCCGTCGTGGGTGCGGATAAACGGCTCGAGCCGTCCGGCCACCGCGTCCGCCACCCGGATTGCGAAAGCCGGCACAAACCGCGTACRGACCTCGTCGATCGACAACCAGCTGACCTCCGTCGCCTCCGCGGTGTCGGAAGCGATGACGCCGGTCGGATGGTGGCAGAGAAACACCATGGCAACCACGCCTAGGGGCATGTTGAGGTACACCCCGGTCAGGCGGACGGGTTCGACGACCRCACCCGTCTCCTCCTCGACCTCACGGCGCAGCCCGGTGTGCAGGGTCTCACCGCGTTCGAGCACCCCACCCGGGATCTGCCAGGCGCCGATGTCCCGGCGGCGGATGCATAGAATCAACCCTTTTTCGTTGAGTGTCACTCCGGCTACGCTCACCGAATGCATATGCGAAACGTACCAATTGCCAMGCGGAAGTCCAAGTGAACGGCGGCCTTTCTCAGCGGCTGGCGGAACTGCCCCCAGAGACCGACCCGGGGTTCGGCTCGGCCGCGCGGGCGTTGTTGACCGGGCCCGACGCGACCGACGAGGCCCTCACCGCGGCAGTCGAGAACCCCAATCTAGCGGAGCAGACGCGCTTCAACGCGTTCTACTGCCTGCAGGCTCGGGCCTGGCGCCGCAAGGACCATCGCCGCCATCGGGCCAACACCGATCGATACCAGGCCCGGTTCGGTCGGCATCCGATGTTCTTCTTCATGCAGGCCGAGTATTACGCCTCTCTCGACGGCGATCCGGCAAATCTCGACGCGGCGCTCACGTTCGCGCTCGAGGCGGTGGACCGGCTCGGCGGCGTGCCTGGCGTGCTGCATCTCGCCGCCGAGATTATCGCGGACCGCYACGAACGGGACCCCGACAACGATCCACGCCTACTGCTCGACGCTGAGCGGCACGTCCGGCAGGCCATCGCGCTCAGCGACGGGCATTATGCGCGCTATCATGCCACCCACGCGCGCATCGCGACCCTGCGAGGGGCGTTCGCGTCCGCGCGGGCCAGCATCGCCCGCGCGATCGAGGACGAGGACAGTACGGGCGCCGAATACGCGCTTCGCATCGGCGACTACCAGCTCATCCGGTCCAGGATCCAATACGCGCAGGAGGCTGAGCGGCTGAGCGCACGCCAAGAGGAGGCTTCCCGCGAGCTGCAGCAGATCCGGAGTCAGGTCCTGGAGATCATGGGGTTACTCGCGGCAGTGATCGCCTTCATCACCACCGCCGCGAACGTCGCTGCGGGGCAGCCGGCCCGACCGGCCGCCGGCCTTCTCACGCTCGCTGGCGGCGTGACGTTGCTCGTCTTCTGGGGCTTTCACGTCCTGCTCGTGGGGACCGAACCGGCCCGGCGTCGGGTCGTCGCGGCGGTCGTCGGGACGATACTCGTGGTGGCGGGGTTTCTCATGACGGAGTTCTCATGACCACGGTGGGGGCCAACGGGTGCGTGTGCTGCGGTCCATCAGCCGGTCGGACAAGCTCCACAATGAGGATGCCGCCGGTTCCCGCGCCGATGGCCTGTGGGTGATCGACGGAGCGACGCCGCTGCACGACGATCCGACGATCAGYGGCCGGTCCTCGGCGGCCTGGCTGAGCGGCGCGGCCGACGCCTTCCTCGCCACGGTCCCCTGGCGGGATAGATCCCTGCCCGAGGTGGTGCGGGAGCTGATCGCACATGTCCGCGCCGAGGGACGGCGCCTGGGGCTCGCCGCGGGTCGGTTCCCGACCGCCACGATCGCCCTCGCCCGGCAACGGGGCCCGCTACTCGATCTGTACCTCCTCGGGGACAGCCCGGTGCTGCTCCGTCATCCCGGCGGGGAGGTGGTCAGTTTCACCGATCCCCAGTTCGATGGGGTCGAAGAGGCGCTGCTCGAACCGGTCCGCGCCGAGCTGGCACGCGGCATCGATGTCGCGCAGGCCTACGGACGGGCACACACGATGACCCGCGAACGCCGCCGGCAGCGCAACACCGCGGCCGGGTCCTGGATCCTCGGTGACGTCACCGCTGCCGCCGACCACGCGTTCGTCACCACCATGCCGGTGGAACCCGGCACGGAGCTGGTGGCGCTGTCCGACGGCTACGCCCGGGCCGTCCGTCCCTTCAGCCTGGTCGCCGACGACGCGGCCCTTGTCGACGTGCTCGCCCGCGGCGAACAGGCCATACTGCTGGAACGGCTGCGGGCGGCGGAACGGGCCGACCCGGACTGCTCGCGGTTCCCCCGGTTCGGGATGAGCGACGACGCGACCGCGCTCTACGCCCGGATCTGACAACCCGGCCGCGCGGTCAACGACTGCCTAGAGTGGTCCCCATGGCAGTGCACCTGACTCGGATCTACACCCGCACCGGGGATGACGGTACGACGGCGCTGGGCGACATGTCGCGGGTGGCGAAGACCGATCCGCGGCTGGCCGCCTATGCCGACGTGGATGAGGCGAACGCCGCGATCGGCGTGGCCCTCGCCCTCGGCGGGCTTCCCGACGAGCTGCGGGCGGTGYTCGGCCAGGTCCAGAACGACCTCTTCGACGTCGGCGCGGATCTGTGCACCCCGGTCGACCCGGCGCCGGCCTACCCACCCCTGCGGATCACCGAGGCCTACGTGGAACGGCTCGAGGAGGCGTGTGACCGTTTCAACGCCGGCCTGCCGAAGCTGGCCTCCTTCATTCTTCCGGGAGGGACTGCCGGGGCGGCGCTGCTGCATGTCGCCCGCACGGTCGCCCGCCGGGCGGAACGGTCCGTCTGGGCCCTCCTCGAGGCCGAGCCGGACCGCACCGGCCCGCTGCYGGCCCGCTATCTCAACCGACTGTCGGACCTGCTGTTCATCCTCGCCCGGGTGGCGAACCCCGAGGGGGACGTGCTCTGGCGCCCGGGGGCGCACGCCTGAGACCCGCTCGATACCCGAGGGTCGCCAAGCCAGTCAACCGAATTGATGACTGACGATCATGAGTACCACGGTGCGCGTGAGGTACAGGACGCGGCAACGGGTCGCGGCCATGGCCGCGACCACCGGCCAGCAGATGCAGACGATCATCGGCCAGGCCGGCGAGGCCTACGAGCGCGAGCTGTTCTGGCGCGGCTTCGAGGAGGGGTACGACCGCCTCGCGACCGACTCGCTCGCCTGGGACGAGCTCGGTGCCGAGCGCTCCGCCGAGGCGGGGGGCGCTGCGGGCTGCCCTCCCACGTCGAGCTCGCGCCCGGCGGCACCGGTCTGCGCGAGACAAGCTACGCGAAGGTCGAGGACGTGAAATCGGTGTCCCAGCAGCGCTTTGGTCGCCGGCTCGGCGTCGTGGGTCCCGATCATCTGCTGCGGATGACCGAGGCCCTGCAGTTTCTGATGGGCCTGTAGGGCCCTGTCGCGACCTGTGACGTGACGCGAAAGACGCGTCCCCCGATGCGGAGAACGCGCCCTTGGCCGCGGGAAACTCAGGTCAGCTTCGCGGTCTCGGCGAGGATGCTGACACCCTGGTGTGTCACCGAGATGAAGCCGCCGTCCACCGAGGCCGAGATCTCCCGGCCACCGGTCTTGACCCGGACCGTTCCGCCCGGCGCCAGCAGACCCAGCAGCGGCACATGGCCGGGCAGCACGCCGAGATCACCGTCGGTGGTCCGGGCGACGACCATGTCGGCGTCGCCGGACCACACCTCCTGCTCGGGCGAGACAATCGCCACCCGGATCGGCATTACAGGTTCTCCGCGTTCTTCTCCGCGTCCTCGATGCCACCGCACATGAAGAACGCCTGCTCCGGCAGGTGGTCGAAGTCGCCCTGGGTGAGCCGCTTGAACGAGTCGRTCGTCTCGTCGAGCGGGACGAACTTGCCGGGGATGCCGGTGAACTGCTCGGCCACGAAGAACGGCTGCGACAGGAACCGCTGGATCCGCCGCGCCCGGTTGACGAGAATCTTGTCCTCTTCGGAGAGCTCATCGATACCGAGGATGGCGATGATGTCCTGCAGGTCCTTGTAGCGCTGCAGGATCCGCTGCACCTCACGGGCCGTGTCGTAGTGCTCCTGCCCGAGATAGCGCGCGTCCAGGATCCGGGAGTTGGAGTCGAGCGGGCTCACCGCCGGGTAGATACCCAGGTCGGAGATGGCCCGGTCGAGCACGGTGGTGGCGTCGAGGTGGGTGAACGTCGTCGCCGGCGCCGGGTCGGTCAGGTCGTCCGCGGGCACGTAGATGGCCTGCAGCGAGGTGATCGAGTGGCCCCGGGTCGAGGTGATGCGCTCCTGGAGCACACCCATCTCGTCGGCCAGCGTCGGCTGGTAGCCGACGGCGCTGGGCATCCGGCCGAGCAGCGTGGAGACCTCGGATCCGGCCTGGGTGAACCGGAAGATGTTGTCGATGAACAGCAGCACGTCCTGCTTCTGGACGTCCCGGAAGTACTCGGCCATCGTGAGCGCGCCGAGCGCGACCCGCAGCCGGGTACCCGGCGGCTCGTCCATCTGGCCGAACACCAGCGCGGTGTCCTCGATGACGCCGGCCTCGGTCATCTCCAGGAACAGGTCGTTGCCCTCACGGGTACGCTCGCCGACCCCGGYGAACACCGAGACGCCACCGAACTCCTTGGCGACCCGGCGGATCATCTCCTGGATGATGACGGTCTTGCCGACGCCGGCACCGCCGAACAGGCCGATCTTCCCGCCGCGCACGTACGGCGCGAGCAGGTCGATGACCTTGATGCCGGTGGTGAACATCTCGGTCTTCGACTCGAGCTGGTCGAACGCCGGCGCCGACCGGTGGATCGGCCAGTACGTCTCGGCCTCGATCTGCTTCACGTCGAGCGGCGTGCCAAGCACGTTGAACACGTGGCCCTTGGTGGCGTCGCCGACCGGGACCGAGATCGGCGCGCCGGTGTCGTGGACGGGCGCGCCCCGGACGAGACCGTCGGTCTGCTGCATGGAGATGGCCCGCACGGTGTTGTCACCGATGTGCTGGGCGACCTCGAGCGTCAGCGTCAGCGTCTCATCGCCGATGGTCCGGTCGACCTGCAGTGCCTGGTAGATCTCGGGGAGTTCGTCGGGAGCGAACTCCACGTCGACAACCGGTCCGATGACTCGGGCGACCCGGCCGATCCCCGGGGTCCGGCCCGGTGCCGTGGCCGGCGAGCTGGTGGTGACGGTCATGGCGTCCTCAGTTTCCGATCAATGCCCGCCGCCGCAGCCTCGGGCTCGCGTTCGCTGGCACCTGGGRCGGAACGGCCCGCGTCGCGCGCGCTCCGCCTTCGGCGTCGTCCTTCACGTTCTGTTGTCGTCGCTGTCCTCATCGGTTCCGGTCACACGAGTCCGGCCACACGAGTGTGAACCGCCGCCCACCCATATCAGGTTCCCGAAGCCAGAGCGTTGGCGCCACCGACGATCTCGKAGATCTCCTGAGTAATGGCGTCCTGTCGGGCCCGGTTGGCCTGCCGGGTGTATCTCTTGATGAGGTCCTCGGCGTTGTCCGTAGCCGACTTCATGGCCCGCTGTCGCGCCGCCGACTCCGACGCCGCCGACTCGAGCAGCGCCGCATAGAGCCGGCTTTCCACGTAGCGCGGCAGCAACGCGTCGAGCACCCCCTCGGCGGAGGGCTCGAACTCATACTGGGGCAGCGGACCGCCACGCGGCGGTTCGTCGGTCTCGGTGAGCACCATCGGCAGCAACCGGCGGGCGACCGGCGTCTGGGTGATGGCGCTGACGTACTCCGTGTGGACCACGTGGATCTCGTCCACCCCGCCGTTCTCGCTCGTGGCGATGAAGGCCGCGATGAGCGCGTCCGCGACCGACTTGGCGTCCGCGTACGACGGCTGTTCGGAGAAACCGGTGTACTCGCCGCTCATCGCACGTCCCCGGAAGCGGTAGTAGCCCGTTCCCTTGCGGCCCACGACGTGCAGGTCGGTCTCCTTGCCCTCCGAATGCAGCAGCTCGATGAGCTCCCCGGTGCGCCGCAGCGCGTTCGAGCTGTACCCGCCGGCCAACCCCCGGTCGCTGGTGATCACCACGACCGCGGCCCGGGCCGCCCCGGGCCGCTCGGTGGTGAGCGGATGGTCGATCGTGGTCTGCGCCGCGACCGCCTCGATCACCCGGGTGATCTCCTCGGCATAGGGGCGGGCCGCGGCGACCCGCGCCCGCGCCTTGGCGATGCGGGAAGCCGCGATCAGCTCCATCGCTCGGGTGATCTTCTTCGTCGACTGCACCGACCGGATGCGCCGCCGGTACTCACGAAGCTGGCCCGCCATGGATCAGCCCTCGTCGTCTTTGCGCGCCGCGGGCCGGTGCACCGGGATCGACTCCTGCCGCACCAGCCCCGGGTCGAGCGGGCTCGGCACCGGCTCGTTGACCAACGGCTTGCCGTCGGACAGCGTGAACTGCTTCTTGAACTCCGCGACGGCCGACTCCAGCATGGCGATCGTGTCGTCGCTGAGCTTGCCGGTGGTCACGATCGCGTCGTACACCCCCGGGTAAGACCGGCCGACGAAGTCCAGGAACTCCGACTCGAAGCGACGGATGTCCGCCACGGGCACATCGTCGAGCTTGCCGGTGGTTCCGGCCCAGATCGACACGACCTGGCGCTCGACCGGGAAGGGCTGGCCCTGCGGCTGCTTGAGCAGCTCGACCAGGCGGGYGCCGCGCGCGAGCTGGTCCCGCGAGGCCTTGTCCAGGTCGGAACCGAAGGCCGAGAACGCCTCGAGCTCGCGGTACTGGGCGAGGTCCAGCCGCAGGCGGCCGGCGACCGACTTCATCGCCTTAACCTGCGCGCTACCGCCGACCCGGGACACCGAGGTGCCGACGTTGATGGCCGGGCGGACACCCTGGTTGAACAGGTCGGACTCCAGGAAGACCTGCCCGTCGGTGATCGAGATGACGTTCGTCGGGATGTAGGCCGAGATGTCGTTGGCCTTCGTCTCGATGATCGGCAGTCCGGTCAGCGAGYCGCCGCCGAGCTCGTCGGAGAGCTTGGCGCAGCGCTCCAGYAGGCGGGAGTGCAGGTAGAAGACGTCACCCGGGTAGGCCTCGCGGCCCGGCGGACGGCGCAGCAGCAGCGAGATCGCGCGGTAGGCCTCGGCCTGCTTGGTCAGGTCGTCAAAGACGATCAGCGCGTGCTGGCCGTTGTACATCCAGTGCTGGGCGATCGCCGAGCCGGTGTAGGGCGCGATGTACTTGAAGCCCGCCGGCTCGTCAGCCGGCGCCRCCACGATCGTGGTGTAGGCCAGCGCGCCGGCCTCCTCCAGAGAGTTCACCACCTCGCGGATTGTCGACTTCTTCTGGCCGATCGCCACGTAGACGCACTTGACCTGCTTCGACGGATCACCAGAGGTCCAGTTGTCCCGCTGGTTGATGATCGCGTCGATGGCCACCGTCGTCTTGCCGGTCTGCCGGTCGCCGATGATCAGCTGGCGCTGACCACGGCCGATGGCCKTCATCGCGTCGATCGCCTTGATACCGGTCTGCAGGGGTTCCTTCACCGGCTGGCGCTGGACGACCGTCGGCGCCTGCAGCTCCAGCTCCCGGGATCCCTCGGCCACGATCTCCCCGAGGCCGTCGATCGGCCGCCCGAGCGGGTCGACGACCCGGCCGAGGAAGCCGTCACCGACGGGAGCGGAGAGGATCTGGCCGGTGCGGCGGACCTCCTGCCCCTCCTCGATGTTCTCGGATTCACCCAGGATGACGGTTCCGATCTCGCCGACCTCGAGGTTCAGCGCGAGACCCAGCACACCGCCGTGGAACTCCAGCAGCTCGTTGGTCATCGTGTGCGGGAGACCCTCGACCCGGGCGATGCCGTCACCGGTGACGACGACCCGGCCGACCTCCTCACGGCCGGCTGAGGTGGCCTGGAAAGAGTCGACGTACTCCCGCAGGGCGTCGCGGATCTCCTCCGGCCGGATGGAGAGCTCAGTCATCGCTTACGTCCTTCGTCCTTCATTGCGGGCAGGGCAGGTCGCCCCGGGTCGGGATGCGGGTCCGCGGTGGTCGCGGCGACGGGGACCGTCACGATCATCGTGGTCACGGTCGCCGCCTATCGGAGCAGGGCCCGGCGGGCGGCGACGAACCGGCGCAGCACGCTGCCGTCCACCACCTCGCCGCCGACCTGGACCACGACACCACCCAGGATGTCGGGGTCGAGATCGACCTGCAGCTGGATCTGGCGGCCAAAGTACCGGCTGATCGCCGCACCCAGACGGGCGACGACTTCGCTACTCAGCGGAACCGCCGTACGGACGATCGCCACCACCCGACCCCGGCGGGCCGCGGCGATCCGGCTGAACTCGGCCAGCCGGCGCTCGACGTCGCCGTGGATCCGGTCGGCCGCCGCCTGCTGGACCAGGCGCACGGTGACCGGGTGCGCCCGGCCGGCGAGCAGCCGGGTGAGCAGCCTGTCCTTGACTGCCGCCGGCGCGGCCGGGTCGGTCAGCGCGAGCGCGAGCGGAGCGTTCTGGTCGAGGATCCGGCCGAACCGGAACAGCTCGTCCTCGACCTCCTCCAGCGCCCCGTCCCGCTCCRCCTCGACGAGCAGCGCCTCGACGCTCAGTTCGAGCAGCGCGTACTGCAGATCGAACGGCCGCGACCAGCGCGCCCCGACCGCCGTGTGCACGATCCGCAGGCTCGCCGGGGCGAGCTGAGTTCCGAACAGCCGGGTGACCAGCTCCGTGCGCGCGGCCACGGGTGCCCCCGGGTCGGTGAGGGCGCGGCGCACGGCCGGCTCCCGGGCGAGGAGCTCGGCGACGGCCCGGAGGTCCTCGGCGATCCGCCCGGCGTCCACCGGGCGGGGCGCGCCCGGTGCCGTCGCGGTTGCCTCGTCGAGCGTCGCCCGCGCGGCCGCCAAGCCGTGCCTGCTGGCTCCCTCCACCGTCAGCCTCCCGGCCTGACCGGTGCGGCCACGGTACCGACGCCCTCGGCCGAGTTGTCAAGCGCTGCGATGAAGTCGTCGATCAGCCGGTTCTGCGTGGCGCTGCTCTCCAGCTGGAATCCGACGATCTTCGAGGCCAGATCGACCGCGATCTCACCGACCTCCCGGCGGACCTGGGCGACGATCTGCGCCCGGTCGGCCGCGAGCTGGGCGTCCGCCCGGGCCTTGATCTCGGCGATCTCGCGCTGCGCCGCGGCGCGGAGTTCCTCGGTGATCTGCCGGCCCTCGCTGTGCGCCTCCTCGCGGATGCGCGCGGCCTCGGTCCGAGCCTCGGCCAGCTGGGCGCGGTACTGCTCCAGCAGGGCCTGCGCCTCGCGTTGCGCCGCCTCGGCGCGGGCGAGCCCGCCCTCGATCCGCTCGGTGCGCTGCGCGTAGGTCCTGGCGATCTGCGGCCTGATCTTCCAGAAGAAGAAGGCCACGAGCAAGGCGAACGACAACGTTCCGATGAGCAGTTCACTCAGCGGCGGGATCAGAACGTTCTCGTCGGAGTGCCCGCTCTCGGCGGCGGCGATAAGGATGGATGTCGCGCTCATGATTGCCCCGCCGGTTTACGGGAAGACGAAGGGAACGACGAAGCCGATGAGCGCGAGGGCTTCGGCGAGGGCGAAGCCGATGAGCATGTACCGGAAGGCGACCTGCTCGGCCTCGGGCTGGCGGGCGATCGCCTGGACGCCCAGGCCGAAGATGAGACCSATACCGATACCGGGACCGATGGCGGCGAGGCCGTAGGCGACGGCGCCCAGGCTTCCGCTCACAGCGTCCTTGGCGGCGAGAATGTCTGCCATTGCGGTGCTTTTCCTATTCAGTCGGGCACCGGGACTCGCCGGTGCTGGAAGGGTGTGTCGGGAATCTAGGCCCGGGCCGATACCGGCACGCCCGCCGGAGCAGGCGAGGCGAGTTCCTCGGACGGAGCTACCTCGTGCTCTCCGTGCACCATCGCACCGCCGATGTAGGCGGCTGTGAGGATCGTGATGATGTACGCCTGGAGAGCGTCGATGACAAGCTCGAACGCCGTGAGGATGATCRCCACCAGCAGTGAGGCGGCGCCGAACACATAGGGGGGCTTGGGCAGCAGGTAGTCCGCGCCCAGCGAGAAGACCAGCAGCAGGATGTGCCCGGCGAACATGTTCGCGAAGAGCCGGACCGCCAGCGTGAAGGGCCGAACGATCAAGGTCGAGAGAATCTCGATCGGCGCCAGGAGCACGCGGATCCACAGCGGCGCGGTGGGAGCCGGGTCAATCATCTCCTTGAAGTACGGACCGGCGCCGTTGGCCTTGATGCCCGCGTAGTTGAACAACACGTACGTGACGAGCGCCAGAACCATCGGGACGGCGATGCGCGAGGTCGCCGGGAACTGGGCCCCGGGCACCACCGCGAGCACGTTGCAGATCAACACGAAGCTGAACAGGACGAGCAGGTAGGGCGTGTACCTCGTGCCCTTCTCGCCGATGACACCCCGGGCGATCTGCAGATCGATGAAGTCGTAGGCCGACTCRCACAGGTTCTGGAGGCCGCGAGGTATGATTTTAGCTCGGCGGAATCCCAACCAGAAGATCACACCGACAAACAGTGCAGCAAAGATCGTGAGCGCGGTGGCCTTGTTGAGGTAGAGATTGACCGAGCCGATCCCGACATCGAACCAGTGCGGAGTCTGGAAGACCTCCTTGGTGGRGCCTTCGAAGCCCTCGTCGGCGAGGACCGGCACGACAAACACCTCCATGATCGATTAGGTAGCGCGTTCACGGCCCGGCAAGGTTGCCGTGCTCGGCGGCAGATTGCCTCCACCCTACCGGGTTCGCACGACACGCTCACACCGAAGAACGACCCGTCGCCAACCGGGTACAGCGCTCCGAAGGACACCTCGACAAGCCCAGGCCCTGATGGGTGTCGGCAGGCCGACGTCCTGTTGCCCGCGATACTATCCACACCGGCACCCCACAAGCACGGACTCGCTTCGACGTTCGCGCTGGTTCATCCGCGCGTTGTCTATGGGTTTCACTCCGTTGCTACCCATTCCACACAGCGCGACGAGTTGATGACACGCGGCTTCCAGCTGCACCCATCTCCCGCCGTCGGCTACGCCCAGTAGCGTCACAACGTCTGCCAGATGAGCACAATTCGGCTCTCCCTTCCCCGTCTCGGCGACCTGGGTCCACTCTGACCGGAATCGGTTGCGCCGTCGATGACCTTCGAGGTCATCGACGGCGAGGACCGGCCCGATTCAATGGAACAGCCGGGGCGGTCGGTACAGCCAGGTCCAGCAGGACGGAACTACCAGGACAAGCGGGACAGAACGGTCAGGCCGAACGAACTGGGCGAACAGGACCAACGGAGCGTATTTCGCCAAGACCGCCGAGCTGGCCGGAAGCCTGGCTATCCGCCCTCTCACCGGGTAAGTCGATAGATCACGAGGTACATCGCGGCGGCGAGGCCGACGGTCAGTCCGATCGGCAGGAACAGCACGTGAAAGCCGAGAAGGCGATCCGCTCCAAAACCGACCAGTCCCCAGAAGAGCATTCCGGCGATCAACGTGCCGAAGACGTTCCACGCCTCGCCGGGACCGTTTCCCCCCGAGGTCATCAGACCGGCGGACGGCGCGAGGCGTCCCACGCGCCGGGACGCTCCGGGTCGTAGAAGGGCATCYGGGTGTGGGTCGCGACCCAGAGCTCGGCACCCATCCACCCGAAGACCCCGGCGAAAATCGACCAGGCGAAGGCCGGCAGGTCAAGGGCCTCCGTGTCCTGGATCACCACGAGCAGGACACCCAGCAGTGCTACCTTCGCCGCGTAGGTGCCGAGGGCCGCCGGCAGGAGCAGATGCGGCGCCCGGCGCGCGACGGCCCCGACCGCCACCTTGCTGATGCCGAAGAACGCCATGACGATCATCAGGCCGACCGCGGCGCTCAGGGCGCCCGTCCCGCCGCGCAGGACCGCCGCGAGCCCCACCGCCGGGACCGCCAGCACCCCGGTCAGCGCCGCTCCCAGCCGGATCACCCGGGCCGCCGGCACGATCATGCGCGCCGCGCCGATCGCTGGGTCCTGATCAGCAGCGCGATCAGGGCCGCGAGGCCCACTCCGACGGTGGCGACCAGGATCGGCAACGGGGAGTTGGAGAACGACGCGGCGACACCTCCGAACCCGACCAGAGCCGCCCAGAAATACATGAAGAGAACCGCCCTCACGTGCGAATTACCGATTTCCAGCATGCGGTGGTGGAGATGCATCTTGTCCGCCGCGAACGGCGAGCGCCCCGCCCTCGTCCGCCGGACGACCGCGAGCCCGAGATCGAGAAACGGAACGGCGAGCACGGCCAGGGGTATCGCCAACGGGATCAGCGACGGGTACGACCGTGAGGGTCCAGCGTAACCCCCGTAGGCCACCTGACCKGTCACGGAGATCATCGATGCGGCCGACAGCAGGCCTATGAGCATCGAGCCCGAGTCCCCCATGAACAGCCGGGCCGGATTGAAATTGTGCGGCAGGAACCCGATGCAGACCCCGGCGGTCACGGCGGCCAGGAGCGCCGCCGGGGAGGCCCGGTAGAAGCCGTTGATCACTGCGATCTGATAGGCGAAGTAGAAGGTCGCGCCGGCGGCGATCGCCGCGACGCCCGCCGCGAGGCCGTCCAGGCCGTCGATGAAGTTCATCGCGTTGATAAGCACCACCGTGGCGAGGATGGACAGCGGGACCGCGGTCTCCGGTCCCAGGCTCAGCGTCGTCTCGCTGTCCCGATTGATCGCAAACGTCCATTGGACGCCGAGGAGCACCATGATGCCGGCCGTGGCGACCTGCCCGGCCAGTTTGGTCAGGGAGTCCAGTTCCCATCGGTCGTCGGCRACGCCGAGCAGGCAGATCAAGGTGCCGGCGACGAGCACCGCCCGGATCTCCGRCCAGTCCTGGGAGACCACCGAGAGGAACGGCAGGCGGTCCGCCACCCCGAACCCGGCGTAGAGCCCGGCAAGCATGGCCAGGCCCCCCAGCCGGGGCGTCGGGGTGGAGTGGACGTCGCGGGCACGTACCCCGGCGACGGCACCGATGCGCATGGCGAAGACGCGTGCCACCGGCGTGGCGAGAAAGGTCACCGCCGCCGAGACCACGAAGACGAGCAGGTACTCGCGCACCGTCGGGCATCTCCCGCCTGCCGGACCCGGATCCGGCTACTGCCGCCTACTGCCGCCTACTGCCGCGGCCGTGCGGAACCGCCTGATCCCCTACCGCGGATCGACCCCTACCGCGGATAGGCCGGATGCCGGGCGACGAGCGCGGACACCGCCGCAGCGACGTCGGCGGCGGCTTCCGGCTCACGCACCGCGTGGGCGATCAGCCCCGCGATCTCCTTCATCTCCCCCTCGCCCATCCCCTGGGTGGTGACCGCCGGGGTTCCCACCCGGATGCCGGAGGAGATCGCGGGCGGCTGCGGGTCATAGGGAATGGCGTTCTTGTTCAGGGTGATGCCGGCCGCGTCGCAACGCGCCTCGGCTTCCTTGCCGCTGACCCCGAGTTCCCGCAGGTCGAGCAGGGCGAGATGGGTGTCGGTGCCACCGGCGACGGGCCGGATGCCCTCGGCGGCAAGCTCGTCGGCGAGCCGCTGCGCGTTGGCCACCACCTGGCGAGCGTACTGCGCGTAAGCGGGCGAGGCCGCCTCCCGCAACGCGACGGCCTTCGCCGCGACCGCGTGCATCAGCGGGCCACCCTGGCTGAACGGGAACACGGCCTTGTCGATGCGGGAAGCCAGCTCCTCACGCGCGAGGATCATGCCCCCTCGCGGGCCGCGCAACACCTTGTGGGTGGTGAAGCTGACAACGTCGGCGTAGGGAACGGGGCTCGGGATCGCGCCCCCGGCGACCAGACCGATGAAGTGCGCCGCGTCCACCATCAGCCACGAACCGACCTCGTCGGCGATCGAGYGGAACGCGGCGAAGTCGATCAGACGTGGGTAGGCCGTCGCCCCACAGATGATCATCTTGGGCCGGTGCTGGCGGGCGAGCTCCCGCACCTGGTCGTAGTCGATCARCTCGGTGTCCTCCCGCACGCCGTAGGCCACCACGTTGAACCACTTACCGGAGAAGCTCACCTTGCTGCCGTGGGTGAGGTGACCGCCATGCGGCAACGACATCGCCAGGACCGTGTCACCTGGCGTGAGTAGCGCCGCGTACACGGCGAAGTTCGCCGACGAGCCCGAATGCGGTTGCAGGTTGGCGTGCTCCGCGCCGAAGAGCTGCTTCGCCCGGGCGATGCCGATCTCCTCGGCCCGGTCGACCACCTGGCAACCGCCGTAGTAACGCCGACCCGGATACCCTTCGGCATACTTGTTCGACAACGTCGAGCCCAGCGCCGCCAGCACCGCCGGGGACGTGAAGTTCTCGCTCGCGATGAGTTGCAGGCCGCCGCGCAGCCGGTCCAGCTCATCGAGGACCACCTCCGCGATCTGCGGATCCGTCGCGCTCAGCTGGTCGAAGTCCGGGCCCCAGAACGGGGTGCTCATGACGTTTCTAACCTCCTGCGTTAGAACGGCGACCGCGCTGGAACGGCGACCGCGCCACAACCGGCAACCGCGCCACAACCGGCAGCCGATGACCGGTGCCGCCGCGCGGGCGACCCGGTCACCCCATGCTCCTCTGGCCCGGGAACACCATCCACCCGGATCTACCCGAAGCCACCCGCTGTGACCATCGCCCCGCGACCCGGTTCAGGATCGTACGGGACTCTCCCGCCGGGACGATCAGCGGCGTCATGCCCACCCCGCCCCGGCCCGGACCGTATCCCGGCCCGGACCGTCCGGACCGGCTCCGGCACGCGGGGCCGCCTGCGAGCTACGGGCTCATCGGTTCACGGGCTCATCGGTTCACGGGCTCCCGGATCAGCGGCAGCACCGCACGCAGCGCGGTGAGGCCAATCGCGCCGCTGCGCAGTACAACGGGCACCTCCCCGGTGCAGTCGACGATGGTCGAGGGGACGGCGGCCGGGCACGGTCCCCCGTCGAGATAGACATCCGCGGCACCGCCGAGCTGGTGCAGCGCCTCGTCGATCGTCGTCGCCGGAGGCTGGCCACTGATGTTCGCGCTGGAGACGGCCATCGGCCCGGTCYGACCCAGCAGCTCGATCGCCACCGGGTGCAGGGGCATGCGCACCGCCACCGTGCCCCGGCTCTCCCCGAGATCCCAGCGCAGCGACGGGGTGTGCCGGGCCACCAGCGTCAGCCCGCCCGGCCAGAATGCGGTGATCAACTCCCGGACCTGGGGGGTCATCCGCTCGATCAGCCYGTCGAGGGTGCGCCAGGAGCCGACCAGGACCGGAACCGGCATGTTCCGGCCACGCCCCTTTGCCGCCAGCAGCGAGGCCACCGCGTCCCGATCGAAGGCGTCGGCGCCCAGCCCGTAGAGCGTGTCGGTGGGGAGCACAACCAGCCCGCCCCGGGCGACGGTGCTGACCGCCGCGTCGAGACCGCGGGCCCGCTCCCGTTCGTCAGAGCAGTCGAAACGTTCCATTGCCCGTCCTCTTCTCAAGGATCAGGGTTCGTCCTCAGGATCGGGGCTCACGGGACGCCCCGCGCCGGCCGGCGACGAACCGGTCCCGGCCGGCCAGGTCCCGATAATCCGCCACGTGCGACCAGCGACCGTCGGCGCGAAGCAGCTCGGGCGCCGACACCCCGTGGCCGTCGGCGTGTTCGATGACGAGGAGACCGCCTGGCCGCAGGAGCCGCGCAGCCACCCCGACAACCGTACGCACCACGTCGAGCCCGTCGGGCCCCCCCCACAGGGCGCGGGCCGGATCATGCTCGCCCACCTCGGGCTCCACCGTGTGGCGGTCGGCGTCGGGGAGGTACGGCGGATTGCTGATGATCAGGTCGACCGTCCCGGCGAGTCGGGTGAGCGACTCGGGCAGCGCCGCGGCGATGTCGGCTGCGTGCGCCGTCACGGGAAGACCGGTGCCGGCGATGTTGCGTCGCAGCCAGACCACCGCCGCCGGGTCGACCTCCACGGCGTGCACCGTCGCGCCGGGCAGCTCCGCCGCCAGGGACAGCGCGATCGCCCCCGAGCCCGCGCACAGATCGACGCACAACGGTCCCGGCCGCCGGGCCCCGGCGGAGCCGGTGAGCTCTGTAAGCGCCCATTCGACGACGGACTCCGTCTCGGGCCTCGGGATGAAGACCCCGGGGCCGACGGTGAGATCGAGGTGGCGGAAGCCGGCGACACCGGTCAGGTGCTGCAGCGGCACCCGCTGCGCGCGCCTGGCCACAAGCTCGTCCAGCCGCCGCGCCGCCGCCGCCGTGACGTCGTCGAGCAGTGCCAGCCGGCCGCGGGGCACCGCGAGCACGAAGGCGGCGAGCTGCTCGGCGTCGGCGCGGGGGCTCGCCACCCCGGCCGCACGCAACCGGTCGGTCGCCGCCGCCAACCACGCGCCCAGCGGTGTCAGGTCGGCCGCGTGGCGCACCGGGCTCAGGGGATCCGTGGAGCCCGGATGCGGGGACGCACCCCGGCCCGGCTGCTCCTGCTCCGTGCCCCGTGAGCGCCMCTGCGCGGCCGGCGGGCCGGTCATGACGCCTGAGCCGCCAGCCGMGCGTCGAGGTCCGCGGCGGCCAGCGCGTCGAGGACCTCGTCGAGCTCCCCGTCGAGCACCTGGTCGAGGTTGTGTGCCTTGTAGCCGACCCGATGGTCGCTGATCCGGTTCTCGGCGAAGTTGTAGGTCCGGACCCGCTCCGACCGGTCCACCGTGCGGACCTGGCTGGCACGCGCCAGCGACGCCTCCGACTCGGCCTTCTCCCGGGCCGCCCCGAGCAGACGGGCCCGCAGGATCCGCAGCGCGGACTCCTTGTTCTGTAGCTGGCTCTTCTCGTTCTGACAGGAGACCACCACACCGGTCGGGATATGGGTGATCCGGACCGCGGAGTCCGTGGTGTTGACACTCTGCCCACCGGGGCCGGACGAGCGGAACACGTCGATGCGCAGGTCGTTCGGGTCGATCTCGACATCAACCTCCTCGGCCTCCGGAAGCACCAGGACCCCGGCCGCCGAGGTGTGGATACGTCCGGCGGACTCGGTGACGGGCACCCGCTGGACGCGGTGCACCCCGCCCTCGAAGCRCAGCCGGCCATAGACACCGTCCCCGGGGCCCGCGGGTCCCCGGGCCTTCACCGCCACGCTGACATCACGGTAACCGCCGAGGTCGGAGGGGTTGGCGTCGAGGATCTCGGTCTTCCAGCCGCGCCGTTCGGCATAGCGCAGATACATCCGGAGCAGGTCTCCGGCGAACAGCGCCGATTCTTCGCCACCGGCGCCGGCCTTGACCTCGAGGATGGCGTCCCGGGCGTCGTCGGGGTCGATCGGGACGAGGTAGGCCCGMAGTCGGTCGTTGAGCCGGGCCAGCTCCTCGCCGAGATCCTGGACCTCGTCCCGGAACGACGGGTCCAGCAGCGCGAGCTCGCGGGCGGCAGCGAGGTCTCCCTCCACCCGGTCGAGCTCGCGCGCAAGATCCACGACCGGGGCGAGCTGCGCGTAGCGACGGCTCAGGGCGCGCGCCTTCGCGGGGTCGTTGTGCACCGCCGGGTCGGCGAGCTGCCCCTCGATCTCGGCGTGCTCGGCGATCAGGCCGTCGAGCGGGGACGTCATCGTGGTTCCTTCGCACGTCATGGTCCTGGAACGCGTCACGGTTCCGGGAGGGGGTCGGTGGGACGGGTATCGTCCGTCCCAGACGCGAACGGCGCCCGTCCGGAGTCCGGACGGGCGCCGCGGCCGAGCTACTTCGCGCCGCCGACCTTCTCGCCGGGGCGCCGCCGGCCGAACCGGCGCTCGAACTTCTCGACCCGGCCGCCGACATCGAGGATCTTCTGCTTGCCGGTGTAGAACGGGTGGCACTGCGAGCAGACCTCGGCGTTGACGACGCCGTTCTCCTTGGTGCTGCGGGTGGTGAAGGTGTTCCCGCAGGTACAGGTGACCGTCGTCTCGTGGTAGGTCGGGTGGACGTCAGGCTTCATGATCCCTCTTTCAAAGTGGCCGCCGGGTCGTCGTCTCGCGTGGACGACGTGAACCGGAGCCGGTCTGCTGCCAGTCTGCCAGAGGCCGGATGCACCGACCGCCAGCCGATGCAAGGGTCCCCACACTGCGGCGAAGCCCCCGACGACCCCCCAGCAAGATCGCCGAAGGCGATCGCGCGGAAACCCCGAACGGCGCCCTGGGCCAGGGGYCCCCACACTGCGGCGAAGCCCCCCGACGACCCCCCAGCAAGATCGCCGAAGGCGATCGCGCGGAAACCCCGAACGGCGCCCTGGGCCAGGGGTCCCCACACTGCGGCGAAGCCCCCCGACGACCCCCCAGCAAGATCGCCGAAGGCGATCGCGCGGAAACCCCGAACGGCGCCCTGGGCCAGGGGTCCCCACACTGCGGCGAAGCCGCCGTGTGGGGGAAGGCTAATCCTGAGGCGGTGCGGTCTTGGCGATCTGCATCAGGAACTCGTAATTCGTCCTGGTCTGCTTGAGCCGATCGAGCAGGAGCTCGAGGGCCTGCTGGGTCTCCCTGGTATGGRGCACGCGACGCAGCTTGTGCATGATCACGAGCTCGTCCGGGGCAAGCAGGATCTCCTCCTTGCGGGTACCGGAGGCGTCGACATCCACCGCGGGGAAGATCCGCTTGTCGGCAATCTTGCGATCGAGCTTGAGCTCGGCGTTRCCGGTTCCCTTGAACTCCTCAAAGATCACGGTGTCCATCGTCGAACCGGTCTCCACCAGCGCCGTCGCAATGATCGTCAGAGACCCGCCGTTCTCGATGTTGCGGGCCGCGCCGAGGARCCGCTTCGGCGGGTAGAGCGCCGTCGAGTCGACACCGCCGGACAGGATACGACCGGAGGCCGGGGCCGCCAGGTTGTAGGCACGGCCCAACCGGGTGATCGAGTCGAGCAGCACGACGACGTCGTGGCCCAACTCGACCAGACGCTTGGCCCGCTCGATGGACAGCTCGGCGACATTGGTGTGGTCGGCCGGTGGACGGTCGAAGGTGGACGCGATGACCTCGCCCTTGACCGACCGCTGCATATCGGTGACCTCCTCCGGCCGCTCATCGATGAGCACGACCATGAGGTGGACTTCCGGGTTATTCGTCGTGATCGCGTTCGCGATGGACTGCAGCACCATCGTCTTACCCGCCTTGGGCGGGCTGACGATCAGGGCCCGCTGCCCCTTGCCGATCGGCATCACGAGGTCGATGACCCGCGTGGTCAGCATGTGGGGCTCGGTCTCCAGCCGCAGCCGCTCCTGGGGGTAGAGCGGAGTCAGCTTGGTGAACTCCGGCCGGCCGCGTGCCTCCTCGGGCTCCATCCCGTTGATGGTGTCGAGCCGGACCAGCGCGTTGTACTTGTCCCGGCGCTGCTCGCCCTCTTGCGGGGCGCGGACGACACCGGTGATGGYGTCACCGCGGCGCAGCCCGTTGCGACGCACCTGGGCGAGGCTGACATAGACGTCGGTCGGGCCGGTCAGGTACCCGCTGGTCCGCACGAAGGCGTAGTTATCCAGAACGTCGAGAATGCCGGCGACGGGGACCAGGACGTCGTCCTCGCGCAGGACCGGCTCGTTCTCGCTCGGGCCGGCCTGCCCGCCGCGACCGCGGTTACGACCGCGTTCCCGGAAGCGGCCCCGCCGGCCACGGGCGGCGAAGTCGTCCTCGCCTTGCCCCCCTTGCCCTCCCTGCCCGGGCCGGTCGCCGCCGGAACGCTCTGCCCCGGACCGGTCACCCTGCTGGGTGCGATCCACGCGGCTGGGACGATCAGCGGACTGACGGTCCGTACCGGAGCGACGGTCCGCGCCCTGGCGGTCCGCCGTGGCACGCTCGCCGCCGGCCTCACCGCCCTGACGGTCACTCGCGCTCACCCGGCCGTTGTCGGCGGAACGATCCCGGCGGTCCTCCCGACTCCGGGGACCGGCATCGGTCTGGCGGTGGGACGCGGCGGCCGGCGGAGCCGACGCGGGCGCCCCGGTCGGCTGGGCGGACACGGTCGGCTGGGCCGAAGCCACGGCGGAGGCGGCCGATCCGGCCCGGGCGTCCACAACCGATCCGGCCCGGGTCTCCACGACCGTGTCCCCAGCCGCCGTTTCGGGCAGGGTCGGCTGCTCGGCGGCGGGGCTCGCCGCCGCCCGAGAGGCTCCACGGCGGGAACGGGTGCGGGTAGCGGTGCCGTCCGAGCCGGCAGCCTGCCGGGACACCCGCGGCGCGGGGGATGTCTCGCTCGCGGCCGGAACCGGTCCGGCGGGCGAGGYCGGCCCCGACTCCGCCGGGGGCGGCGGTGCAAGGGCCGTGGAGGCCGTGGAGGCTGCGGAGGCCGAAGAAGTCGCTGGGGCCGCCGCGACGGGCGTCACGGCCGCGGACTCGTTGTTCTGCACGTTCTGGATCGCGGCGATGAGCTGGCCCTTGCGCAGCCGGCCCACGCCCTGGATCCCCAGGGACGAGGCCATGGCCTGCAGCTCGGGGAGCAGCATCGCGGACAGACCGGTGCCCTGCCGGYGGCGTCGGGTCACGGCCGCACCTTCTCCGGCCGGAGAAGGTGCGGCGAGAGCGGTCCGGGTGATACGGCCTGCGCGCGAGTCACCGTTCCCGGTGGACTCAGCCGAGATGGCGTCTGMGGACGAGGTGCTCGCCGCCGGGTCACTCTCCCGGGGCGATGCAGGCGTCACGGGCGGCGCAGGCGTCACGGGCGGCGCAGACTCACGTGCGCTCTGCGGCAGCACGTTGGTGGTGTCGCTCAAGGTTTTCCTTCCCTGAAGGAACTGGCTCCTGGTGAGCCGGGCGTTGCTTGTGGACCTTCTTCGCCTGCACACATGCCGGATGAAGGGGTATACAGCACCGAATGGGCGAGCATCGCGCCCGTGTACGGCGCCAGCGGCCGACTGCCGCGAGCGAACTCGCCGATCCCGCCTGGGAGTGCCGGTGTGGAGCCGAGGCAACGACGACGAAGCTTATACAYCGGAGTCCCGAACCATGTTCCACCTGGCGAGACCAGAGCGGCATGGCGGGAGCGAGCACGCGCCGCGGTGGCAGCGGGTGCAGTCACCAGACTATCCAGCGGCAGACGCCTCGGCAACAACCTTGAGACGTCAGGACTTCCCGATGTGACACACAACCGCGCATCGGGAGCTCACAGCGCCAGCCGTCGCAGCGGATCCCACCGCGGGCAACGGGGTCATGGCGCTGCGGATCGACATCGGATGACGCGTGCACCGTGTCTGTCCACCGGCAGCGGGGCGACGGAGAACCCGGCACCCGCCACGTCCACCGCCGCCGCGGCCTGTTCACCACCGACGGCGAGGGCGATGACGKATGGCCCCGAACCGGACAGGGCCGCCGCGATCCCCCCGCCGCGCAGCCGACCGACGAGGTCCGCCGACGCCGGGACGCCGGGGAACCGGTAGGGCTGATGCACCAGATCCTCGGTGGCACGCAGGAGTGCCTCGGCACGTCGGGACGGCTGCCCGGCGGCCGGCTCGGCGGCCGACATCGTCAACGCCAGCAGCGCGGCCCGACCGAGGTTGCGGGCGGCGTCGGCGAACGGAACGCCGCTCGGCAGCGCCCCGCGCGACTGCTCGGTCGACTGCCGTATCGCGGGGATGAAGATCACGGGTCTCAGCTCGGCGAAGGGATCGACGCGCAGGGACCGGGCACCGTCGCCGTCCTGCCACGCAACGGTGAAGCCCCCGCTCAGCGCCGCGGCGACGTTGTCCGGGTGCCCCTCGATGGCGCTGGCGAGCCGCAGCATGCCCGCGGGCCCGAAGAAGCCGGCTCCGGACGCCGCTCTGGACACCGGGTCCGGCTCGGGTGCGTCATCGGGCGCGGACACGGAGTCCGCGCCGGCGTCAAAGGCGGCATCGGCGTCAAAGGCGGCATCGGTCTCGAAGGCGGGCCCGAGGTCCGGCTGCGCGAGCGCGGCGGCGGCGACGACCCCGGCGACGATCGCCGCGGCCGATGATCCCAGCCCGCGGCCGTGCGGGATCCGGTTGACGCAGTGCAACGCGAGACCGGGCTGCGCCCGGCCGAGGGTGTCGAAGGTCGCCCGGATCGCCCGGACCACGAGGTGCGTCTCGTCCCGGGCGACGACGTCCGTGCCGACGACGTCAACGGTGAGACCGGATCGGGTCGTCTCGACATCGACCTCGTCGTACAGGCCCAATGCCAGGCCGAACGTGTCAAAGCCGGGGCCGAGATTCGCGCTGGTCGCCGGCACCCGGACCCGGACCCGCCGCGACACGCCGTCGGCGGCGGTGACCGGCCCGGACCGGCCGACCCGCTCGGCGAAGGCCGCCGTCCCGCCTGGGCGCGGGGAGGACCGAGTGGTCACGAGCGCTGCAGCCCCAGCGCCTCGGCGGYGCCCGCGACGGTCGGGCGGATCGTTTCCGGCCGGGCCGCGCCGCTGATCGCCCAGTCGGGGTCCTTGAGCCCGTTGCCCGTGACGGTGCACACGACCTGCTCGCCGGGTTCAATCCGGCCGGCCGCCCGTGCCTTCAGCAGGCCCGCGACGCTGGCGGCGCTGGAAGGCTCCACGAAGACGCCCTCCCTGCGGGCCAGCAGGCGGTAGGCGGCGAGGATCTCCCGGTCGTTCACGGCGTCGATCAGACCACCGGAGGCCTCTCTCGCCTCGACAGCGAGATCCCACGACGCCGGGTTGCCGATGCGGATCGCCGTGGCGATCGTCTGCGGCGAGGTCACCACCTCGCCCCGCACGATGGGCGCGGCACCCGCTGCCTGGAAACCGCACATCCGCGGGCGGCCGCTGGCGATCCGGTTGTTCTCCTCGAGGTAGCCCCGCCAGTAAGCGGTGATGTTGCCGGCGTTGCCGACCGGCAGGCAGTGGACGTCCGGGGCCCGGCCGAGCGCCTCCACGATCTCGAAGGACGCCGTCTTCTGCCCCTCGAGACGGAAGGGGTTCACCGAGTTGACCAGGGTCACCGGCGAGGTGTCGGCGAGTTCGCGCGCCACCCGCAGGCAGTCGTCGAAGGAGCCGTCGAGCTGCAGCAGCCGGGCCCCGTGGACAAGCGCCTGGGCGAGCTTGCCCAGGGCAATTTTTCCGCTGGGCACCAGCACCGCGCAGGTGATGCCGGCGCGGGCCGCGTAGGCGGCGGCCGACGCCGAGGTGTTGCCGGTGGACGCGCAGATGACAGCCTGGGAACCGGCGCCGACAGCCCGGCTGATGGCCACCGTCATCCCGCGGTCCTTGAAGGAGCCAGTCGGATTCGCCCCTTCGATTTTGAGATGAACCTCACATTCGGTGAGGTCGGAGAGGTGTGCCGCGGGCAGCAGGGGCGTCCCACCCTCACGCAACGTGATGACGGGCGTGTCGTGTGCGATCGGCAGACGGTCCCGGTACTCCTCGATGATTCCCTGCCACGGCCGGTGCGGCCGATCGGGCGCCGCGGACAGCACCGGCACGGCCGGCTCGTCCGCGAGCGGTGTGGATGACGTCGTGGTCACGGCTCACCTCCCTYAACCCGCATCACGCCGGACACCGCCCGGACACCGGCGAGGCCGCGGAGCTCCTCGACGGTGGCGGACAGTGCCGCGTCCGGGGCGGCATGCGTCACCAGGACGAGGCTCGCGTCGTCGCCGCGGCCGTCCTGACGAACGCTCCTGATAGACACATCGTGACGCGCGAACGCCCCAGCGACCGTCGCGAGCACGCCGGTCTTGTCGGTGACGTCGAGATTCACGTGATACCTCGTCACGGTACGGCCCATCGGCAGCACAGGCAGCGCGGCGTAGGACGATTCACCAGGGCCGCGACGGCCAGCGATACGGTTGCGCGCGACCGCGACCACATCCCCGAGCACCGCCGAGGCGGTCGGCGCCCCGCCGGCGCCCTGGCCGTAGAACATCAGCTGGCCCGCCGCCTCGGACTCGACGAACACCGCGTTGAAGRCCTCCCGCACCCCGGCCAGCGGGTGGGTGCGCGGGATCATCGCCGGGTGGACCCGCACGCTGATCCCCTCGGTCTCGGCCGAGCGTTCCGCCACCACGAGCGCCTTCACAGTGCAACCGAGCTCCCGGGCGCTGGCGATGTCGGCGGTGGTGACCTCACCGATGCCGACCCGGTAGACGTCGTCGATCGTTACCCGGGAGTGGAAGGCCAGCTGGGCCATGATGGCCGCCTTCGCGGCCGCGTCGAACCCATCGATGTCGGCGGAGGGATCGGCCTCGGCGTATCCGAGCGCCCCGGCCTCGGCGAGTGCCTCGGTGAACGACGCGCCGATCTCGTCCATCCGGGTCAGCACGAAGTTGGTCGTCCCGTTGACAATGCCGAGCACCCGGTGCACACGATCCCCGGCCATGCTCTCACGCAGCGGGCGGATCAGCGGGATGGCCCCGGCCACGGCGGCCTCGTAGTAGAGATCGGTGCCGGCCGCGGCGGCCGCGTCGTGCAGCGTCGCGCCGTCCGAGGCCAACAGGGCCTTGTTCGCGGTGACCACCGACTTACCCCCCCGCAGGGCGGACAGCAGCCAGGAGCGGGCCGGCTCGATGCCGCCGACAAGCTCGATCACGATGTCGACGTCGTCCCGGGCGACGAGGCCCGCCGCATCCCCGGTGAACAGCGCCGGATCCACGTCGAGGGCGCGGGCGCGGCCCGGCCTGCGCACCGCGATCCCGGCGAGCTCCAGGGGAGCCCCGACCCGGGCGGCGAGATCGGCGGCGTTGGCCTGCAACAGCCGGACGGTCTCGCTGCCGACGACCCCACAGCCGAGCAACGCGATCCTCACCGCGCCACCTCCGGGGAGGCCGGGTCGGCGCCCGGCTCGACCTTCACGCCCGGATCGACCTTCACGCCCGGATCGACGTCCAGGCGCAGCAGGTCGTCCTCGGTCTCCCGCCGGACGATGATCCGGGCCGCGCCGTCGCGCACGGCGATCACCGGTGGCCGCGCCACGTGGTTGTAGTTGCTGGCCATCGACCGGTGGTAGGCGCCGCTGGCGGGAATGGCCAGCAGGTCACCGGGCCGGACGTCGTCGGGCAGCGGCACGTCGTGGGCGACGACGTCCCCGGACTCGCAGTGCCGGCCGACGATCGTGACGACGTGCGTCGTGGCCAAACCGGTCCGGGAGACCAGCCGGGCGGTGTAGCGGGCGTCGTAGAGCGCCGTACGGATGTTGTCGCTCATGCCGCCGTCCACGCTGACGAAGGTGCGCAGCCCGGGCAGCTCCTTGACAGTGCCGACCTCGTAGAGGGTCACCGTCGTCGATCCGACGATGGCCCGTCCCGGTTCCACCGCGAGGCGCGGGACGGTCAGGCCCGCGGCGGCGCACTCCTTGCCGACCACGGCGGTCAGCCGCTCGGCGACGTCGGTGACCTCCAGCGGGGCGTCCTCGCCGGTGTAGGCGATGCCGAGGCCACCGCCGAGGTCGAGCTCGGGCAGTTCGAGGTCGTGGGTGTCGCGGATGCGCGCGAGCAGGCCCACCAGGCGGTGCGCCGCCAGGCCGAACCCGGCCGTGTCGAAGATCTGCGAGCCGATGTGCGCGTGCAGGCCGACGAGTTCGAGGGAGCCGGCGGCCGCGAGCACGCGTTCCACCGCCTCGGCCGCCGACCCGCCGGCCAGCGAGAACCCGAACTTCTGGTCCTCCTGCCCGGTGGAGACGTAGTGATGTGTGTGCGCCTCCACGCCCGGGGTGACGCGGATCAGCACGCGCTGGCGCACGCCCGCCTCGGCGGCGACGGCTGCCAGGCGGGTGATCTCGGCGAAGGAGTCGACGACGATCCGCCCGACGCCATAGCCGACGGCTGCCCGCAGTTCCGCGACGGACTTGTTGTTGCCGTGGAAGAGCAGTCGATCCGCCGGGAAGCCGACCGAGCGGGCCACCGCGAGCTCCCCGCCCGTACAGACGTCGAGATTCAGACCCCCCTCATCCACCCAGCGAGCGATCGTGCGGCACAAAAAGGCCTTGCCCGCGTAGTAGACGTCACATTCGGCGAACGCCCGCCGCCAAGCCGCGCACCGGGCCCGGAAGTCGGCCTCGTCGAGAACGAAGGCCGGCGTGCCGAACTCGGCGGCCAGCTCGTTAACCCGGATCCCACCGATTCGCAGCACACCGTCGGCGTCCAGCCGGGCCGTGGCCGGCCACAGATTCTCCTCCAACGGCTTCTCCTCCAACGGCACCACCGCCGGGCTGTCGATCTCGCTCATCTCGCCTCTGCCTGCCTCATGCCGCCTGGCCTGCCTCATGCCGCCTGTTTCACGCTTTCCAACCGGCTCGTTCCCGAACCCGCCAGGATGCCCGGACGCCCGGACCGACCGCTCGTCACATCCGCTCGGGGGCGCTGACCCCGAGCAGTCCCAGGCCGTTCGCGAACACCACCCGGGTCGCTGCCACGAGCAGCAGCCGCGCGCCGGTGGCCGGACCGGGCTCGGCGTCGCCCTGCGGAAGCACCCGGCAGGAGTCGTAGAACCGGTAGTAGACCCCGGCAAGTTCCTCGAGATAGCGGGCGAGCCGATGGGGGCCACGCAGCCTCGCGGCGGACTCGATCACTCGGGGGAACTCGCCGAGCGCGCGCAGCAGCTCACCCTCCCGCGGCTGGGTCAGCAGGGCGACGTCGACCGGCTCGGTCGCGGCCGTGAGGCCMAGGGAGCCGGCGTCGCGCAGCAGCGAGCTGATCCGCGCGTGGGCATACTGCACGTAGAAGACCGGGTTGTCACTGGTCTGGCGGGCCATCAGGTCCAGATCCAGATCGAGCGCCGAATCCGGCGAAGACCGGACCAGCCAGTACCGCGCCGCGTCGGCCCCGACCGCGTCGACCAGGTCGTCCAGGGCCTGCTCGGACGCCCCGCGGTCGTAGTAGTACTCCGTGCCCACGTGGTACTCCGTGCCCACCTCGAACCCGGCCGCGGGCAGGATGCGCCCCAGGGCGTCCCCGACGGCCGCCCGGCGCGCCGAGGCCAGCGTCACCGGGCCGGTCGGGTTCGCGCTGACGAACTCCAGGTTGACCCGGACACCTCGTGGCCTGACCGCCCGGCCGTACCGGTCACCGGCCGACACCACCGTGCGGGCGATCTCTCCGAGGGCGGCGTCGGCCAGCCGGAAGTTGAGGAACCCCGGGCCGGCGACGTCCACGGCGGCGAGCTCGCTGTCGGTAGCGAGCCGCCGGGCCAACGTCTCCGCGACGGCGCGCGGCGGACGACGGGCGGCCCTGGCAAGCTGGAGCGCGACCGGGGAGGCGTAGTCCCCGTGCTCGGGCGTCTTCGGCCGCTCCACCGTGACGGCGGTCGGCACAGTCACGTCCAAGTCGCCGTCCGCGACCGCGCGGCCGATGGCCGTCACGATGGCGTCAGCGAGATCGGCGGGGGTCATGACGGCGATGTTATCGGCGCCGGGTCAGACCGGCTGGCCGGCAGCCAGCCGCTGGACCACACCGATGAGTTCGTCCGGGTCGAACGGCTTGGTCAGGTAGTAGTCCACCCCGACCCGCATCCCACGCTTGACGTCGGCCTCCTGGGCCCGGGCGGTCAGCATAATCATTTTGATGGCGGCGGTGTCCGGCTCCTCCCGCAGCCGGGCGGCCACGTCCCAGCCGTTCATCCTCGGCATCATGATGTCCAACGTGATCACCTGTGGGGCGATCTCGCGCACCATCTCCAGGCAGTCCACGCCGTCTACGGCGGTATGGACCTCAAAGCCCTCCAACTCAAGGTTGACGACCACGAGCTGACGTATCACCGCGTCGTCGTCGACGACGAGGACTCGGGGGGTGGCAGGGTACACACCGGAAGCTTACGGCGACCCGGATTCCCGATCCGGCGTTCCGTCCTGGTAACGTATGCCGCGTTGACCCGGGGCCCCCGTAGCTCAGGGGATAGAGCACCGCCCTCCGGAGGCGGGTGCGCAGGTTCGAATCCTGCCGGGGGCACGTACAGCATCCACGCGGCGGCGAGACCGTGCGATTGCTGGACGTGGGGCGGGCRCACCAGTGACCGCTCCTGCCAGATCAGCCACCTGATCCAGGTTGGCTGCTGGAATTTTGATCGTCATCAAAACCTCTTGACTCCCATGGTCGACATGGACGGTGAGTTGCGTGACCTCATAGAGACGTCGCTGTAGCTCTTCGGGTGCTTGGCCGAGCTTGATCTGGAGCGTCGGCAGTGCGTCGAGGAGCGGCAGACTGTCGGGTCCGAGTCGGTCTGGTTCAGACTCGTCAGCCGCATCAAGATCTTTGATCTTGGCGAGCGCGGCGGTTCGTTCTGCGTCGAGATCGTTGTAGTTACGCCTTAGCCCCTGCGTGAACGGATCGGCGGGATCACCGTCTTGCGCCTGGCGCAGGATGTTGTCCTGCCTGCGACTAAGATCATCAACCTTCCGTTGGAGCCTGCTCCGCTCGGCAGCCCGTTCCTGGGCAGCTCGATCATCGTAGGTCGCGAGCTCGGCGGTCAGCAGAGCCACCCGGCTGCGCCCGAACACCCGCTCGGCATAGAAGTCCGTGATCGCGCCGAGGAGCACATCCTCGCGGATGCGGACCGTCTTGGGGTGCTCGGCCAGCTTGTCCTCACGCCCCCGGTTGTTCGCCTTCGGCCAGCAGATGTAGTAGACTGGGTCKCCGGGCCGGCGGAGGTTACCGGCCATGCGTCGCCCACACGTGCAGATCACCATCCCTCGAAAGACGTAGGTACGCAGGGTGGCGGGATGGGTGTTGAGGGCGTTTCCCCCGCGGGAGCCCCGCCTGCTCTGCCGCTGGGCGTTGAACTCGTCGAACATCCACTTGGGGATCAGCGGCTCATGGACTGGCTTGGGTGACCAGACCCACTTCTCCGGCCCGTTGACCGCTCCGTGCCGAGATCGGCTGGCACGCCGGTTGAATACCTGGTAGCCGGTGTACTTGGGGTTGCGGAGCAGGTCAGACACCGTGGACTTGGACCAGGCGCCCCGGGCCTGATGGGCCCCGCCGACCGGCTCGGGTGGCGGGTAGCACTCCAGGTCGGTGTTGAGTTGCTCGGCGATCGCCCCGTAGCCGAGCCCACGGTAGTAGCGCCAGTGCGCGATCTGCGTGACGGTCTCCCCGCGCGCCCCGTCGGGTTCGAGCCGGGTCTTCGTGGCCCCCCGGTCGGCCTTGGCCGAGTTCGGGTGCCGGAAGCTCTTGGCCCGGTAGCCATACGGCGGCTTGCCGATGTTCCAACCGTCCCGGACGTGGGTGCACAGCCCACCCCAGGAGCTTTCCAGGGTGTTCCACACCTCGTACTCGGCGACGGACTGGTTGATCCTTCGCTGCAGGATCTGCGACGCCCGCGGCCCATCGACCTTGATCGGCTCGTTCCAGGCGAACAGCGGAACCCCGGCCCGTTCGAGCTGACGTTCGATGGACAGCGTCTCGAACATCCGCCGGGCGATCCGCGACATCGACTCGCAGATCACCACATCGAACCGCCGGTTCGGGTGGGCGGCCTCGGCAAGAAGATCGTCGATGYCACCGTCCCGAGGGATCGGGATGTCGAACCGGGAGACGTCGGCTCCGTGGCCGCGGTCATGCAGCTCCTTGCGGCCGGACTCGACGTCGTAGTAATGCGCGACGATCACCCACGACGCGGGAAGCGCCGACTTGGCCCGGCCGAGCTGACGGATCAGCGACTGACGGGGATCCTGCTGCTCCTCGGTGGAGGTCCGCCCGGCGAACGCGACCCGGACCTCCCGCTTCAACCCCGCCAGCGGCATCGCGAACGGCGACACCGCCAGGTCCGACAGTGCCGGGTTCGCCGGATCCGCCGGCCGGCTCGCCGGCCCGGGTCCCGGACGGCCTGGGTCGGCCGCCCGGGACGGACGATCAGGATCGATCACGCCGCCTCCTCCTCCAATCCACCGTCGCCGATGGCGCCGTCGCTAGCCTCGCCAGCGGCCCACAGCAGCAGGTCCCGGATCACGTCCGCGAGCTCCGCCCGGATCCGGTCAGCCTCCGGCCCGCTGATCGTTTCAACCTCGCCGTGGAACACCCACCGCCGACCCGGCCGTCCCCGCCCGCCCTCCGGCTCCGACCGGGACGACAGCGCGACGACCCGCGCGTCCTGCGCCTCGGGCCGCTCCTCCACCGACCCGGGAGGGACTTCTGCGGCCGGGGCGCCGCCCGTCGCGGCGGGCCGCTCGCTCCGGCCAGGGCTGGCCGTGTCGGGCTCGGCGGTCCGCGGCTCGCCGCGGTCGTCCGAGTGGTCGAGGGAAGCGGGGGTGCCGGCAGCCGTCACAGAGCCTCCAGACGTCGCGGGAAAGGACGTGGCAGAGGCAGGGGAGGCCAGGATCGGGCAGCCGCTCCCGGCAGGGCACGGGGCAGTATCCGGCTCATCGACAACAAAGGTAACACCCGGGCGGGCCGGAAGGGAACCCAACAAACACGGGAAATGCTCCGATCCGGGAATGGATCGAGGGCACAGCACGGCGGGAGCCGGGTCGGGATTCCCGTCTGGGGTGGAGGCGGAGAACCGACCGGGAAAAGAGCCGGGTCCGGACCCGGACTCACTCCCCGAGTCCTGGCCGACCGGCGGCGGGTCGGCCGGCGTCCGCGCCGGCCCCGCAGGCGAGGGGACGGGGCGCGGGCCGTCTGGCTGCTGCGCCGCAGGCGATGCCGGGCGCGCGGGGTGCGGCGGGTGGGGGGAGTCGGGACGGTCGGGGTGGGCGTGGGCCGGGTCGGTCACAGGGGTGGGCCTCCTTCCACGCGGCCGGAGATGCCGCTAATGAGGAATCCGGTTTTCGGACACGTTTTTGCCAGCCGATCTCCACAGTTGTGCAAGTGTTGTTCAACCGGCAGTGCGCCATCCGGGGCCGACGGAGCGGGGGTCGGCGTCCTTTCCGCGGTGCGGGTAGTAAAAACGGGGCACGCCCACCGGAGGACCAGGTTTAAAGATCGAAATATGTCGTGACGTGCATTCACGGCGAAAAATAGTGTGCATGACCTAGCCCGATAGGATGATGATCGCCAGGCGTGGTAACCAGCCCGTCCCGAAGATCGCTGGCACGCCSGACCGCCGCCGCGCAGCGCAGACCCGCGCGGGCTGACCGACCGGCCCGCGACGATCATCACGCGTCGCGCGGAGCGACGGCCGCCAGACGGGATGAGGTCCGGCACGGCCGAGGTGCGGGTGCCAGCCCAGGGCCAGCGGCGCCGCGGAGGCGAAGGATCAGGCTGGAGGCACCCCGAAGGGGCACCAGCGCGGCGCCACGCTGCGGGCGCCAGGCGTTCCCGCAAAAGGGGCCGCGTTTCCTCGGGCATTGAGCCTTTCCGCGCAACGATCGGTCGCTCTGCGTGAGCGTTACGGATGGTAGTCGGCGGGCGGTCCGAAAGAGGGCGGTGAAAGAAGAAACGCGGGACCCCGGTAGAAGTCTGTTCCGACCAAAGACCAGCTTCAGGGAGTCCCGCGCGCCATGAGTGTGACATACACGGCCGTACTGCCGTTCCAGGACCACACGGTCGAGTTCGTCACCGGCCTGCTGGAAGCGGAGCGTGTCCGCCGCGGTACCCGGAAAGGAACGCGGAAGCTCACCAGTCGTGAGCAGGCGGTGCTCGTGCTGCGCTGGTTCGCCRACGCCACCCGGGTCGCCCAACTGATCGTCGACCATGGGATCAAGAAGTCGACCGGCTACGACTACCTCCACGAGGGGATCCGGGTCCTGGCCGAGCAGGCCCCTAATGGGCTGCACAACGTCCTGCTCGCCGCGAAGCTCGCAGGCTACGGGCACGTCATCGTGGACGGCACGCTGATCGAGACCGACCGGGTCCGTACGCCCGGCCCGACGACAGGCGTCGACCTGTGGTGGTCGGGGAAGCACCACCACCACGGCGGCAACATTCAGGTGGTCTCCGCCCCGGACGACGGCTGGATCCTGTGGGTGTCCGACGTCCGCCCCGGCCRCGAGCACGACACGACCGCCGCACGTGCCCACAACATCGACGACGCCCTGGACGACTTCGGCGGGATCGGCGGCACGACGTTCGGCGACCTTGGCTACGAAGGGCTACAGGGCACGGTCGCCGTGCCGTTCAAGACACCCAAGGGCGGAACGCTCACCGACGACCAGAAGAAGCACAACAGGATCCACAACGCCCTGCGGGCCGTCGGTGAACGCGCGAACGCGCTCCTGAAGCACGTCAAGGCACTCCGGAACGTCAGCCTCGACCCCTGGAAGATCGGCCTCATCGCCAAGGCGGCCCTCGTGCTCATCCACACCGAGCACCGCCGCACCACCTAAACRGCCACTACACGGACAACACGTTGGGGATCACTCGGCGTCACGGATCGTTGCGCGGAAAGGCTCATTGTGGGTGTCCTTTCTGATGCCACCGGTTTCGGGCGGATCCAACGACACCACATCGAGCACAGCGAAAAGACAGCACGATCTTCCACACCATGCCCAGCAAAGATCGCTGGGCAGCCAGAAGCCGCACAGCGGACCCGTGCAGCCACACCCACCACCGGCGACCGGCCGCCCACCAGCAGCAGACTCCGCCCTGCCCAGCGGTGCTCTGACCTGCGACGCTGTGACATCGCCAGCAGGACACAGCAGCCGCTGTCACTGCGCCAGCGGCCTGCGCGCCAGACCCGATTGACGCCTCCCCGAAAAATCTTTGGAAAAGACTTCGCGCTCACCGCACAAGCGCCGGCCGCGACATGCCAGCGATCAATAGTCCAACCGGACCATTGATCGCTGGCAGCAAAACCAGGCACAGCTGTCAAGGGCCATTGAGATGTGCCCAGTGACGGTCACGGTTCCTGCCCGGTGGTGGCCACCAGATCTGCCCGGTGGTGGCCACCGTTCCGGCCCAGGGTGGGGTCAGGCCAGCCACAGACAGAACAGGATGGTCGCCGTCCCACCGACCATCGGCCCCTGGCCAAAGTCGTACTGAGCCCACATCCCCGGCTCCGGCACCCACGGCCGGAACACCCGCCGCCGCCCCGACGCCCAGGCCGTCTTCGCCTGGGCCACCGCGCGCCGGGTCGTGCGCTGCGCACCCGGATAGCCCATCGCCGCCAGCTTGCCGTGGACGACGTCCGCGCGGATCTTCCCCCGCGACCGGTCGACCAGCTCCTCGATCTTCGCCCGGTACGGGTCAACCACGCTCGGACGGACCGCTCCCGCGCCCGCCACCAGCGTCCCCGCCGCCCGCGCCGTCACATAGCGGCTGACCGTGTGGTGCGAGCAGCCCGCGAGCTCACCCGCGTCACGCAACGACCCCGTCAGGTCGTACGCCTCCAGAATTTCCATGATCTCCTCGGCAGACTTCAAGCTGTCCCCTTCCCGGGGCCGTACTGAGCTCGGTTGGCACCGCTCAGCACACCGGGAAGGGGACCCAGCCCATCCACGACAGGTCGGAACAGACAGTCACAACGGGCAGATCACAGGCCGCCGGCGGGCAGTTCTACTGGCCACCAGCGGGCACTCACACGGCCGTCACTGGGYAGGATCTCGTGGCCGCCGACACACAGCCGAGCTGGCAGAGGCACGCCCAGCAGACGGGGCTTCCCTATCCCGGGACCGGAAACGCCGCTCCCTGAAGTAACAGCCCCGATAACCCCCAGACCGGCCAGGACCTGCCGCCGAGCACAGCGCCGGCCGGACAGCCGCCCGTCTCAGGGTTACCCACCCGCCGCATCGATCGGCGGCCCTACCCAAGGAACGGCGCCAGCGCCGCCCCGACCGTCCACCGGGAGCACGGACCGGCCCCACCCGAAGACCCAAGGTCCGGGTCCGGACCCGGACCGGTCAGCAACCCGACCCATCCGCCCTCCGACCGGACACCAACCCGACCACAGCCCGCGCGCGACCCGCGCGGCCCGAGCAGCGGAACTCCGCGCGGACCGGCCGGCTCCGCGCGGCGCGGCCGGGCAGAACCTGGCTGGGCCGGGCCAGGAGCCGGCTCGGCCGGCGGAACCGGCCGAGCCGGCGGAACCGGACCGGCGCGGCGCGCCGGCGGGAGCCGGCCAGACCAGCGAAGCCCGGCGGCAGCGGACGACACGGAACCGGCGCCCGGAACCGGCCGGACAGGAAGACGGGAAGGTGAGTAAGAGAGAGGGAAGGCAGGAAGGAAGGCAGGCGGGTAGGACGGTGGGCGGGTCGAAGCGGACCAGCGCGGCCCGCGGAGCCCGACGAGCTGGCGCGGGCGCGACCGGCGCGGCCCAGCGCCACCAGCGCAGCCCAGCACGACCAGCGCAGCCCAGCACGACCAGCGCAGCCCAGCACGACCAGCGCAGCCCAGCACGACCAGCGCAGCCCAGCACGACCAGCGCAGCCCAGCACGACCAGCGCAGCCCAGCGCCACCAGCGCAGCCCAGCGCCACCGGTGAAGCGGCGGGATCGCTGGTGACATGGGCGGAGCCTCCGAGCGTTGGTGCTCGGAGGCTCCGCGAGGGTGAGAGACGGTGTCAGTCCTCGGGCTCTGGGGTGCGCTTCGTCGGTCGGTCGCGGTGGGCGAGGTCATCGCGGATGGCGTCGCAGCGTGCGGACAGTTCGCGTGCCTCCGCGCGGGCAGCGTCCCGGATCCTGCGTTGCTGCCGGCCGGACCCGTACTTGCCGCCGTACGTCTGCTGAGCCACGGTCGACAACACCCCGGCACGGCCGAGGTCATCGGCACGGTTCGCCACGTCAATGATCTTGCGAAGCGTGGGGAAGTCGCTACCGTCTCCCCACGCTGACGCGAAGATCACCTCTGACATGCTCGCGAAGTGGGTCRCGGAGGCCAGATACCGCGCGCGCTGCTCCGCCGCTTCCGGTGTTGTGGCCTCCGTCGTGGGCTTGGGGGTGCCGTAGCCGTTGCGCCGTGCCGCGTCCTTGACAGCCCACTTGCGGATCAGGGCACGGTCCGCGAGGAACATCTCTCCATCCTGCGGCCGGTAYTGCCACCGGTCAGGCTCACGGGTGGCCACGTCGACCGACGCGACCACACAGCTACGCATGATCACACCGAGCCGACGAGCGAAGATCAGCACCGCGTCCTGGACGACGTCATCGGACACGTCGTCATGGCCGTAGCTCCCGTACCCGCCGCGCGCGATCGTGGCCGAACCGTCGGCACGCTTACGCGACCGGGACGCGTCGGCCTTCCAGCAGTACCAGCGCGCGGACTCCACGATCGCGGAGAAGTCCGCTTCGGTCACCCGCGCCATGTCCTCCGCCGTGACCGCCTCACCTGCCACGGTCGCAGGAATGTCCCGCGAAAACACAGGGGAAATGAAGGCATGCGACATGAAAGGCTCCATGCGAGAGAGGGATTTAGCGCCGCGCGCCGGGCGCCGCGCGCCGGGCGCAACGCGCCGATATCTAATAGTCCCTCCCACACGCCCGGAAATCAATACTTCTGGGCGCCGAATTCCACCTTTCTTGCGATCATTTCCCGTCGCGTTTCCGCAGGTCAAAGGCCATTTCTTGGTAGAGTGGCGACAGTGACAGGAAAGCCAAATAAAACCCTGTCATCAGTACGGGCGAAAAGAAAAAGAAAAGACAAACCCTACAAGCAGCCCCAGGCAGACACCATTGAATTCCCGAAGAATGCGGCACCGGTCTGACACTTTTCAGCCGGCTTCCAGCGAGGCCGCCGCTCCCCCGTCCCGACTATCTCCCCGACTTCGCGGGGGACTCAGTCGGGCTGTTTTTGGGTAGTGACAGCAGGCTGGTGACCTGCACCAGCGCGCCCGGGTGGGTAGCACCTCAAATGGGAGACCGGAATGGCTAGCCGACAGGCCCACCGACGGGCCGGGGGTATGCCGGTAGGGGTCGGTGCACAATGAGCAGCGGCCACTGAAGCTGATCACTGCACGAGCAGCGGAGCCCAGGTCCCGTGGGGCAGGGCGGCTGACCAGGGCACCTGTCTCGCTGGGCAGACCCGCTGGCACCGCCGAGGCCGGCGATCCGCTGCGCACTGTCCCGGCAGCACCCCCTGGAGCACCGCTCAGATAGACGCGAACTCCCAGGAGCGGCTGCCCATTTACACACGCCCCCAAAATGCCCCGTGAGTATCGGCGTCAGCGAGGGTGTAGCTGGCGGCGCGCGCCTCGTTGACCGGCCGGCCCGCACGCCGCGGCCGACGCGCCACCGCCCATTTCCGCCCTGCCCGGACCCACACACCAACATTTCCGGCTTCGAGGCGTCCATGACGACACCGCCGGTCGGTTCGGATCTCCCCTAGGTCTACCGGGCCACCCAGCCAGCTCGTGGCCAGCGGGCCGACCTGCATAGCAAAACCGCCGGCCACGGCGCAACACCCGCTACGTCAACTCGGCCCGCGCGGTGGAGTCTCCGCCTGGCCGGTCCACGAGGCGAACTCTCCATCCAAATGCTAGACCCTCAGCACAGAAACCAGGTGCCGCGCGCCGAGCGCCGTGCCTGGACGTGGCCTATCCTCAGCCCCCACCCGTCGTGAGCGAAGGAATGTCGATCACCCGGACCGGAACCGTCGACGTCGTCGTCAGCCCAGGGAACGCGCCGGCCTGGCCCGCACCCGCCCACGTCACGTCCCAGCGCACCGTCGCCGTCACCGTGAACGTCCCGCCCGGCTCGTCCAACGAGCGGTGACGATAGGTGTAGCCACAGTCCGGCGACGCGCTCTTCGGATCGGCACCGGCCGGGAACGGCGTACCCGGACCCGTACAGGTCACCGTGCCGCCGTCACCCAGCGACCAGACCACCGAGACCGGCTTCGCGACCGCCGTCACCGCCACCCCGCCTGCCGCCGCGGTCGCCGCCACCTGGTTCCACCCGGCCGCGTCCAGCCACAGCCACGTCGGCAGCTGCACCAGCTGGTCGCGGACCGGGCTCATCGAGATCGCCGGACCTGCGAGGCGTAGCTGGTTGCGGGCCTGTTCGGCGAGCGCGGCAGGGGCCGGGGCGGGGCCGGCGGGCGCGTCGGCGATCCAGACGGGAGGCCGGTAGAGCGCGTCACGCAGGCCGGGAGTCTGGCACTGGTAGACGTACCAGGAACCAGGCCGGCCATCCGGCCCCGTCGCGGCCGGTCGCACCACCAGCGTCCCCGACCAGTCGGCCGCCGCGACAACCCTCGGCCCGCTGCCCCGCGGGGTGGAGCGCAGACCCACCGGCTGGATCRGTGCGGCGGGCGGCTGGAAGTCGCTGCGGACGTAAGCGCAGTGCGCGGAGTCTGACGGGCCCAGCGCCACGTCCCCAGGCGGAGGCGTTGCCCGGTCACCGGTCGAGCCATCGTCCGGTGCGCTCCGCGGCGGGCTCACGCCTTGATCGGGTCCGGCCGTCGTTCCGTCCTGGCCGGCGGCGAGCTCGCAGCCGGGATGGGGGTTCTGGGAGCAGGTCGTCGACCCATACGGGTCGCCGGCGAACGCCGGCGCCGCGGCCACGCCCACCAGACACATCACGAGCGCGGCCACCGCCGCGATCCGCCGTGGTCTCAGCATGATCCGAGGTCCTGGACAGCGAACCGCGTGACCCGCCACGACCCGTCCTGGTGCAGGCGGACCTCGGAGGTGACCAGGCGTCGGCCGCCCGGCTCGTCGTCGACCAGCGTGCCGTCGGTGCGGTACTGCAACCAGTTCGTGCTGTCGGCGCAGTCCGACAGCATCACCGTCGTCGGTGCCTCCGGCGGGCTCACCGAGGTCACCTGCGGGTGCAGGACCGGCGCGCCCCGGGAGACGAACCCGTTGAGATGATCGGCATACAGGCTGCCCGAAAGCACCTGCAACGCCGACCCCGACGCGTAACGCACAAGATCCGGAGACTGCCAGTCCGAGGTGTGGCTGGCCTCCGCCATCGCCTGCCACAACCCGACATAGGCCGCAATCGCCCGCTGCCCCGCGGCGTCAGCGGGCGAGGTCGGCGACGGCGACACGGTCGTCGCCGGCGAGCTCCGGGCTCCCCCTGTCGAGGCCACCGGCCCAGGCGATGACTGACTGTCACCGTCCGAGCTGCACGAGACCAGCACCACCGCGACAGCCACGGACAGCAACCCGCTCGCCAGCCGGCCGGCCCGGCGGCAGCGGCCAGGTGTGCAACGAGGAGCCACAGCGTCCACCTCGCACCATTCAGCGCCGATCGGTCACGGCCCCGCTGCGGACCGTCCCTCCAGCCTGCCTGATCAGACCCACCCAGACCCGGTCCCACTTCGCAGTCGGAACGGCAACCCAGCACGATTTGACTCATTCTGACCAGAACGCGACTGGCCAAAACGAATGTGACCCGCCACCAAAAATAGCTATTTACCACTGGGCTGACGGCGCAAGCAGCCGTCGCACGATGCGCGGTCCAGAGCGGGGGCTGCGAGGCGACTCCGCAGAGGATCTAGTACGCGGGCCGCGGGGCCGGAGGCGTGCCAACCGCAGGACGCAGCCCACGCCGCCGAGCAAGCACGACAAGATCAGGCGACTCGCGGGGGCTGGGTCGCGTCCCGCCGGTCAGCTGACCGAGTCATCTGCGGTTGCCAGCAATCGTTTGGCACCGCTATCCCGCTTTCGACGCGGGGCTCGGCTAGGTGGACCACGACAGTGGCCGTCGCCGCTAGGCCACCTGAAGATCGCGTAGGTATGCCCTGAACGCTCGCACGCTGTCGCGGCCCGAGTCGGTGGGCGGCATGGCGGTGGCTACGTCACGGCTGACTTGGATGATGGGGCTGTTGTACTGGGCCCGCGGCAGGCCGGTCATCGCGGTGTGCGCCTGGTCGATCCCGCCGTTGATGTCTCCGCTGCGGACCTGGCACARCGCGCGCTGGAGTTCGACGAGGACTGGCCCGCGGCGGTTCGCGGCGGGAAACAGGTGGGAGGCCGCGGTCTGGGCCTGGTCGGCGCGGATCCAGTCGCCGAGGTGGGAGTAGGTGTAGCTCTCGGCGAGATGCAGGGCACGTTCGGACCAGCCGAACCACGAGACGGTGTCCCCGGAAACCTCGGGCGGTAGGCGCTCAAAGTTGATCTGCACCTCGGTCAGGACGCTGCGTGCTTCCTCGCCGCGTCCCGCTCTGACGAGAGCGCGCGCCTTCCCGTCCAGGTAGTCCTGCACCGCGCCGGGCGGCGCGTTGACGCCGGCGGCGATCGCGTCGGCCTCGGCGACGAGGCCGAGGACGTCTGCAACGGGTCGCTGTTCGTACAGGGCGCGGACGATCTCGCGCCCGCGGGTCCACAGCCGCGCGTGGACATCACCGGAAGCGTCGGCTGCCCGCTTCGCGGTGCGCCACCAGCGACGCGACGACACCAAGTCACCGACGTCCGCGGCGGCATGCGCCGTGAAGGCCGCCAGCAGGGCCCCGATGCGGCGTAGTTCGCGCACGACCGTGCTGTCGGTCTCGTCTCGCGTAACCCCGCTGAGGAGCGACAGGTCCGCGTCGAGTCGCCGCAACAGGTCGGCGGCGGGGTCGGTGCCGTAGCTGAGGCTGTAGTCGTGCACGATCGCTCGCCACTCGTCAACGCCCGGTACGCCGTCGTCAGGCGCGAGCGACGTGGTCACCAGGTGGCGGGTGGGCTCCATCGCGGCGAGCGGTGCGACCAGACCGGCTCCCGCGAGAAAGCCGCGCCGGTCAACGGGCACGACAACCACCCCATGGGCACTGCGGACAAGCTCGTGATCTCTCACCTCCAGGCTACCGTCACCTGGCCCACCGGTGAGCCGAACGACAGAGTCGCCCCGGATTGCAGAGACGAGGGAGCGCGGCGTCGACATCGRCGTAGCCGACCCGGTCATCGTGCTCAAGACAAGGCGATCGGCGGCCGTGTAGTTCTCRTGGTCGTCGAGGTCGAGGAGACCGCCGACCGGAGCACCGTAGGCGACCGCCAGCAGCGCGAGAACGCGCGGGGTGGGCCGCGTCCTACTAGACTGGGCTGGCCATTTCTCCAGTTCGCACAGGCGCGGCCCGGTCATCGGGGCCCGCCCGTCCTCGTCGTATCCGGTGCGCGCGGCGGCATCGTTGACCTGGCGCGCGGCCTGATTCAGCGTCCAGCCATGGGCGTGCCGCCACGCCGCACGGGGCCGAAACCGGTAACGCCTCGCGAACTCAGCGGCGATCTCACCGTGCCCCATCCCCAGAGCCCRCATACGGGAACGAAGATCGTCCTGCTCCTCGCGCAGGCTCAACCGTACCGTCGCCATCTCCACCCACTCAGTTCTTGATCCGCGGCGAATCGCCATAGGCACGCTCGCGGTGTTGACATCAGGCTGGCCAGGTGCCGGTCAGCCGCGTCTTCCGGTGCGCGACCGAGGAGGACGAGATTGCGAGGCCACCGTGTGTTTGAGCGTCTCGCCGGCGCTTCGGGTCGAGTGGTCGATGCGCTCCAGGAGAGCGGTCGGGATCGCGCCCACGCCGAGTCCGGCGCGCTCGACGAGCGTGCCGAGGTCGGTCATCTGCGCCGTGGGCACCAGCGATTGGCAGATCCAGTGGTCGAGGACGTCGCGAGCGGCGTAGGCGCTGGCGGATCGCCGGGCGTCGGCGGCGAGTTCGGCGGCGAGCAGAGTGGTCTCGCGTGGGTGCGAGGCGGCGGCGAGRTCCAAGCCTGTCAGGCCGAGCTTCACGCGAAAGACGGTCGTGCCCCGCTTGGCCGATCCTCGCGCCMGCTGTACCGCGGTGATCACTGCTCCCGCGAGGTGGGGATCGGTGTTTCCGCGCTGGACGGCGAGGAAGGCGCGCAGGCAGGCGGCGATAGCCTGTTCCCACAGGTCGGGGGTTTCGGCCGTCTCGATGCGGTCCACGGCCTCGTCGAAGCGTTGACCGAGCACGGCGGCGATGATCAGGCTCTGACGGGCTTCTGTCAGGCGCTGGGGCGTGTCGTCGTACCGTCGGGCGTGGTCTGCGGTTCGTTCCCAGTCTCCGGTCGCGGCCAGCGTCCGGGTGCCGTCTTCGCGTTGGACGCGGCGCAGGAACGGGTCGAGGGCGGCGCCGTCGTCGGCGAGGAAGTGCGCGAAGTCGAGCTGCCGGCCGTCGACGTCGGCGACGCCACCCGTGCGGGCGGCGTGGTCGATCTGGCTGAGGGTGCGGAAGGCGCGGTCCGGGTTGCCGACGCGTGCGTCGAGGCGGGCGAGGTTAATCAGGGGTTGCAGGCTGGCGATGGCGTTCCGGCCGGTCAGCGGCCAGGCGGCGTGGAGGATCTCGAACTGACGGAGGCAGAGGTCGGCGGCGAGGTTGGGCAGGTCGCAGTCGGCGGCGATGAGGGCAGCGAGGTTCCAGGCCGCGCAGGCGGCGTTGACGCGGTCGTCGGGGTCGTCGTGCTGGGTGGCGCTGTGGGTGAGTTCCTCGACCTGGGCGACGCGGGAGGCAAGGTCTGGGCAGAACAGCCTGCCGTGGTGGACGAGCGGGAATCTGCCCAGTAGCCGGTCGGGGTCGGGCTCTGGTCGCGATAGGRGACGGACCGCCACCTCGGGGGCCGGTGTGGTGGCGCCGAGGATGGCGTGGCGGGCGGCGTGAGCCAGGATGGCCTGGGTCTTGGCGGAGAGGCCCAGCCGGTTCCAGTGGAAGATCACGTGATAGCTGAGGACGTCGCGCAGGCCGCGGTGGAGCTGGCCGGTGCGGTTGGCCTGGGCGAGGTCGGCTCCCGCGTTCTGGAAGGCGTTTGCCCAGGTCGCTTGGGCCGCCAGAGGGCCGCCGGGACGGAAGAGCGGCCCTTCAGGCGTGGTGTCGGCGCGCAGCAGCGGCGCGAGGTCGTTGCTGAGCGCGGTGAGCTTGTCCGCGGGGACGTCGGGGGGTAGCGGCCGTTCGGTGCAGACGCGGTCGAACAGGTCGCCGCGTTCGTACCATTCGAGGCCGGCGCCGCGGGCGAGCGCGGAGCAGAGCAGAATCGACAGTTCACGGCGGCCGACGGCTGTGCCGCCGGCGGCGGTGAGAATCAGGACGCCGCGGCTGTCGGCGGCGAACAGGGTGTGGGCGGTGTTCATCKCGGTGTCGCCGCCGAAGGCGGCGGTTTCGGCTTCGTACGTTCCGGGCCGCCAAGTCAGATGTCCGCTGGTGGTGAGCTCGTCGAGCGCGACGTTGATCTGATCGGTAGCGCCGGGTCGGGCGGGGCGCAGGCGCAGGCGCCAGCAGGGGTGTTTGCGGATGAACCACCAGCCGTCGAGCAGTCCGGCCTGTTCGGCGCTGTCGAGGATCGGCAGCAGGTGGACGGCCGCGATGTGGTCGGCCTGCGGCCAGTCGGTGAAGTGCAGGTAGAGCTGGTGCCAGCCGGCTTCCCGGTGCTGGCTGAGGGCTGCGGAACCGGCGGTGTGGTAGATCGCGGCGGCAGCGACGAGGTCGTCGGGGGTCACCCCGACGCTCGCGGCGGCGGTGGAGGGCGGTTCACCGGCGAGGACACGGTGGATGGCCTGTTCGGTCGCGGTCGGCGCCGCGGACAGGGCTAGCTGATCAGAAGACATGCGTCCCATCCCGAGAGCGGCGCGGTGTCGGTGGYAGCCGTGTGCAGTGCCAGGGCGGTACCGGCGGCACCGGTGAGAAATCCGGGATCGTCCCGGCTCGCTGTTCGGGCCGTTTGTGTGAGCTGACTGGCGAGGCGAGGCAGCCGCGTGCGTAGGTCGGGTGTGGCGGCGTCGGCCGCCGCGCGCCAGACGGTCTGGAACAGCCCGGCCTGGCCGTGGCAGAGACCGGGATCGGTGAGCCGGAGCTGCTGTGCGGGGTCGTCGAGGCAGGCGAGCAACGCCTGCTCATAGGCACGCTGGCGGTGTTTGTCGCCGAGGGCGAAGGCGGCGAGCTGCCCGGYGCGGGCGATGCCGGGCGTTCCGTAGCACCAACTCGGGCGCGCCGGCCGGGTCTGCGCACAGCGGCCGGTGCACAGCTCACCGAGAGTGAGATGCTCGGGCCACCACGGGCCGGTGGGTCCGTCCTGCCGCCACGTGTCCAGCCAGTCGCTGACGTCGCGGATCGCGTCGAGCTGGCCGTCAACGACGAGGCCGCGGCGGGCAGCGTGGCTAAGCAACGCTAAGCCACCTGTGATCCCGTGTGCGGCGCCGAAGTTCGCGTGGCCGCCGCGGAATGCCGGGGTCTGCCCGCGGTGGGGATCGTGGCCGACCCACCAGCCGGGCACGGTCTCGCCGTGCACGGTCAGTGGCCGGGTGAGCGCGACGAGGGCGGTGAGGAGCTGCTCGGTGGCGCTGCTGGTGGGCGCGCGGCGTAGGAGCAGGGCGCCGAGTCCGGTCAGACCGAGGAAGACGTCGTACTCGGCGAACGACGTGAGCTGCCCGGCGCGGATGCGGGCGAGGGTCTGGCGTGCGCGGCGGTGCGCGAGCGCGCTGATGGCGGGGTCGAGGTCGGCGAGGCCGGCCCGGTAGCGACCAGTGGATCCGGCGGCGGCGTCCAGGATGAATCCCAGCGCTGGAGCGCCGAAGAACAGCCCTGCGGTGTCGTGGTCACTCGCCGGTTCGGCGGCGGCGGCGACGATCCAGCTGTGGGCGCGACGCCAGTCGTCGAGACCCGCCTGGGCGCGTTCGATGTGTGCCAGCGCGATACCCGCGCTGCCGTCGGCAAGCGCCAGGCCGTCTGGCCCGTCGGCGGTCTGTGTGCGGGCCAGCGGGTCAGCTGTCTCCAGCAGGTGTCGGCTGGCCTCGCGAGCGAGGTCCGCCGCCGATGTCAGGTGGGTTGTCAACGGATCGTCTCCTCGCGGTGGCGGGGCGGGCGCAGCGCGAGCGCACGTGCCAGCCGGCCGGTGATCCGTTCCGCTTCGGTCCCGGCGCCGACGACTCGTAGGTGGTGAAGGTGTAGCAGTGGTCCCAGCACGCTGGCCTGTGTGCGCTGGGCATGGGCTGCGGCGGCGTAGTCGGCCAGCGCGGTCGCGCGATGACGCCACGCGGTCATGACCGCGTGGCCAGCAGACGTCTGGGCCAGCGGGCCGAGATCCTCAGCGAGCGCGACGGTCTGTCGACGGAGTTCAGGATCGAGGCGCCCCCGGCTCTGGGGGACCATCGCGAGCAGCCACTCCCTCCCGGCGGCGGCGTCGCCGGCGAGCGCGGTGGCCAGGTTGAGGAAGCTGGCTGCCGCGAGTGCTTGGGAAGGCGGGCCGCCGCGGGCGGCGCGGATCTGCGCGAGCGCGGCGGTCGAGTCGGCCGCGAACACGCGCAGCACCGCGTCGAGCGCCGGGCCTTGTCCGAACCGGCCGGTGGGTGGCAGCCAGCTGGCGAAGGTCAGCTGTGCGGCGAGCCGGCCGCGGTGCAGGTCAGCCACCCAGTCCGCGACCACACCGGCTGTGTTCGCGGATCCGTCTGCGTCGGTGACGGCCAGGAACAAGGCCAGGTACTGATCGCTCTGGTGGTCACGGAGGTTGCGGTGGCGATGAAACCAGCACTCGGCCCCGTCACCGAAGGTGCTGAGGAGGGCAGGTAGATGGTCGGTGAGGATCTCGTCGAACCGCTCGGGGTGGGCGTACAACCGCGCGGCGAGCACGGGCGCCGAGGCCGGCAGCCGCAAATCGGCGGCGCTGATCAGGACTCGGGCGGGAGCAGTGACCGCGGTCGGCCGGTCAGGGAGCGTGGTCCGGGTCAGCGGCAGGAGGATCTCGTGCGCGCGGYCGATCCAGCCCCTCCGGTCGGGCGGCGCGGACTCTTGTAACTCCAGGTAGCCGGCTCGCCGAAGGCGGGTGCGGAGCAGGTGGCGGTGTGTCGGATGGCGCAGGTCGACCGGCTGGCGGCGGTCGTGGTCGATGAGCGCGACATGGTCCGGAACGCGCCAGCGGGTCCGCCAGTCCCCGAGCGCCCGCTCGAAGCTGGCGGCGTCGGTCTTCCGGCCGGGTAGTTGCTCAGCGTCGAGGCGCCAGCGTGCCGGGGAGAGGATCGTGCGCCGGTAGCGGACCCTCGGAAGGTAGGGCAGCGTCGAGGCGGCGCCGAACGAGAACGACCGGTACACGGCGCAGCAGGCGGTGGCGATCTCGGCGAGGAACCGGGCCAGCGGCGGAGTGTGGACGGTGGCTTCCAGCGCATGGGTGACCATCGGCTGCACCAGCAGTCCTGTGGAGATCTGGACCAGGTGGAAGCCCCGGTCGTCGGCAGTCACGGCAAGGTCCGCCGGGTCGATCACGTCCGGATCGGGGGCCCGGTGTTCGGCCAGCGGGATGATCCTTGGGGTGAGGACCGTGGTGCGGGCAACGTTCTCGCTGCGCAGCTGGCGCGGGGCGAAGGACAGCTGCGCGGCCAGCAGATCTGGCGTGGGCAGCTCGAAGGTCGCTTGGAGGTCGGTGAGCGCCTCGGGTGGGAGTAGGTAGGCGTGGCGTCCGGCCATGCTGCTGGCCGGACGGGGTGTGYCGGTCAGCTCCAGCTGGAATCGTCCGGCTGACAGGTCCTGGGCCGTGGCCGCGTGGATCTCGAACGCGACCTCGGTCCGCGGAGGCAGCACCGGGCCGGTGGCGCTGTCTGCGCACAGATGGTCGATCACAGCGTCGGTCAGCGCCAGCTCACCGCCCGCTATGGTCGCCTCTTGGACGAGCGCCATGAGCTTCTCGTCGCGTTCGCTCAGCTGACGGGGAATCGTCTCCCGCGCCGAGCCGAGGAAGCCGGCTGGCAGGCCGAGGCCGCTGTCCGAGACCAGGTCAAGGACCGGAACGAGCGCCCCAGTGCCGTAGCGGGCGCGGAACGCGGTGTGGTAATCCCGCCAGGTGGGATAGCCGAAGGGGTAGGGCGAGAGCCGGTAGAGCATGGTCACCGCGTCGCGGATCTCGCGTGCCACCGCCTCGGGAAGCTCGGCCTCGCAGTCGGCGGCGGTGTCGATCAGCAACGGGGTCCGCGGCCCGGAGGCCAGCGCCGTCATCCGTGCGACGATGCCCGGCGGGATGGCGTCGACCGACCCGCCGGCCAGCGCGTCGCGGATCGCCGTCAGCTCGCGGACCAGGCCCGYGATCTCGGCGATGTTCTCCGCGTCGGCGTCGTGAAGCACCCGGCAGACGGTGCGGAGCGCGTCCGGCTCGCTCATCGGAACCCGCAGTGCGCTGATCAGGAACTGGTGGTTGGCCAGTTCGCCAAGCACCGCGTCGATCTGGGCCGGGTTCGCCGCCGGGAACCGGGCCGCGAGCGCTTCGCGCAGCTGCCCGAGCCGGACCGGGCCGGCGGCCTGGGCCAGCGCGAAGACCACCGGCCCGGTCGCCCGGACGGACACTTCCAAGGCAGCTTCGCCGCCTGGGCCGCTGCCCGCTGCGGCTCCTGGCGCCACGAGTCGGCCGCCCCGCTGAACGGCGGTGTTGCAGGCGACCACCGGGATCCGGTCCGCCAGTTCGCGGCACTGGGCGAGCCGCGCGGTCACCTCGCCGAGCCAGCCAGCGTCCGCGCGCAGAACATAGCGGTGAGCTGTCCCGCAGCGGGCCTTCACCGCCGTGCCGGTGAACCGGGCCGGTCCGACGCCCGCGAACAGACCGAACGGTGTCTGCCGCCGCTGCCAGCGCAGCAGGTAGGCCGCGACCGCAGTCGCGGCCCGGCGGACGCGATCGCTGTCCTTGTCTCCAGTGAGCGCTGCGGCGAGCTGGGCATGCAGTGGGGGGCTCGCGGCGGCCACCGCGTCACGGAGCGCATCGTTGCTCCAGACCTCCGCCAGCCAGGCTAGAACCGGGGCTGGGGCAGCACCAGGCGTGAGGTCCAGCTCAGGCGGGAGATCAAGCCCGCCCGGCTCTGTGGTGATCCGGAGCAGGGCCGCCGGACTCCAGGTCAGCTGTGCACCACCCGTCCGCATGCCATCGCCTTTCTCGCGGGTCCCGGCCACCAGCGGTCCGGCGGCCGGGACCCTGGGGCGGTCAGAATCCGTGGTTGCTTTCCGACGTGCAGGCGCTCGCGTCGTTCTTGCAGGTATCGCCGCACCCGTCGTCGGTCGGGCAGTTGTTGCTGCACGTCTTGGCGGTATGGGTGATGACGACCCGCACGTCGAGGGCGAAGTCGTCCTCGACGACATCGGGCTCCAGCAACGCTGTCGCGCCGCCGGCAGGCAGGGTGGCGACCATCATGATCGACTCCTTACTGTGAGATGGGTTGCTGGTGGAYGGACTGGCGGTCTGAGGCGGTGTCCGCCGGGCGGGGCCAGGACAGCACGATCCGGCTGTGGATCTTGTCGATGACGCGTTCCGCCGCCGGTAGTTCCGTGTCGGGCGTTTCTGCTGGGAACACGAGGAAGCGCGGACCGGGTCCGCCACGGTGGTCGCGGTCCCAGACACGCAGCTCTTCCGCGACGGTCTCTGCGAGGTGCGCGGCGTCGGGCCCGTAGGCGTGGACGTCGAGAGTCAGCTCGTCCCCGTCGAGCCTGCGGTTCGCGACGTAGGCGACGCTGCCGCCCTCGACGACCGCCAAGCCGATCGGGATCCCACCCAGCGGCCGGTCCGCGGCCTCGTTGGCCGCGCGATCGACCACCAACCGGCAGAACCCGGGCAACGCGGTCGCCAGCCACATCTGCAACGTCGCCCAGGGTTCACCCATCCGCAGCCCCGCACGGCTGTCGATGACGACCGGATCGGTGTCAAAGACCCCGGCCAGCGCCGCCGGGTCCGCAGGTGGATTCTCGTCGAACACCAACGTCGCCGCCCCACCCGCCAAGGTCAGCTCGACGCTGTCATGCGCGCCGGCTCCCTGCATCGGGACGAAACCGAACAGCTTCGAGGAGTCGCTGACCAGCAGACCGTCCGTCTTCTCGAACGCCACCGTCCGCGTCAGGCCCATCACCCGCAACGGCACGACCAGCCGACCACCCGCGACAAGTTGATCACACCAAGCCCGCGGGATATCCCATGCCCCGACCGTGACCAGCACCCGGTCAAAAGGGGCGAACCGTGCCACACCGGCCYCGGCATCGGCGAGCACCACCTGCACATCCGAGTAACCGGCCTCGGTCAGGAACCGCGATGYCCGCGAGGTGACGAACTCGTCGATGTCGACCGTGACAACCCGCCCCGACGGGCCKACCAGCTCGGCGAGATAGGCGGCGTTCATCCCGCCGCTGCCTACCTCCAGGACGTTCATCCCGGGCTCGATCCGGGCCTGCTCCAGCATGTGCGCCTGCGCGTGCGGCGCGKACAGCGAACTCAGCGACCGGCCATCTGTATCCCGCTTGGTCACCAGCCCGTTCCAGGGGTGGTAGACCGCGTCGAGCTCGGCTTCCGGCGCGAACGCCTCCCTCGGCACTTGCCGCATCGCGGCCTCGATCGCCGGGGAGGTGATCGTGCCGTTGGCGATGAGCTCATCGACGACCTGGTTACGGAGAYGGACAGCCTGATCGTCGACGGACGTCGACGTCGATTGCGTCACGAGTCATCCCTTTCGGACTGCGGTTCGGCTGACTGAGGCACAGCGCTCGCCTCTCTGGGGGACGGTAGATCGTCGAACTCCCCACGCTTGACGGCCGCGACGAATGCCGCCCAGGCGCCGGAGGACATGACCGTCGGCTGGCTGAGCGTGCCGCGTAGCTCGACCGACAAGCCGCGGCTGTCCCAGGCCACCTCGACCGTGTCGATCACTCGCGGGTCCCGGACGGCGTTCGACGGCCGCCGCCACGCGCGCGTGGCGGCGGTGCGGGCCGGCCGAGCTGAGGACACGGGAGGGCATCCTTCCGGGCGTCGCCACAGCCCCCGAGAACGGTCGTTCGCCCCGTCGCGCCGCCCGGAGGTCGGTGACTGCATGGTGCGGTTTGTTGCCGCAATCATGCAACTCTGGTCCGACATTGCGCAAGATGCGTCCCGGCGGTTCGCGTGGCGGGTAGGTGTACGTTCGGTGCGGTCCGGCAACCAGCGGCCCCCGCCCAGCGCGAGAGGAAGGGCAATGCCTCGGCGATCGCCATCGGTGCGCTCCCGCGGRCTCGGCGCTGAACTGCGCGAGTTGCGGACCGAACGCGACCTGACGAGCCGTGCGGTCGCCGAACAACTGGGCTGGTCACCGAGCACGCTCAGCCGCCTGGAGGGYGGGTTGCGCGGGATCAGCCCAGAGGACGTCGCCGCACTGCTCGTGATCTACAAGATCACCGGTACTGAGCGGGACCGGCTCCTGGAACGAGCCCGCGAGGCGGATCAGCCCGGGTGGTGGGAAGCCAACTGGCCGGGTCAGACCGGACTGCCCAAGTCCCTCGTCGCGCTGATCGGCTTCGAGTCCCAAGCAACCCGCATCGCGGACGTCGCCATGCTCCTGGTCCCGGGGCTGTTGCAGACCGCTGAATACAGCCGCGCCGTCATGGTCGGCGGCGGCCTCACGGCCCAAGCGGTTGAAGCCCGCGTCGCGGCCCGCCTCGGACGCCAAGCGATCCTCAGCCGACCCGAGCCGCCTCACTTCCAGGTCCTGCTCGACGAGGCCGCGGTACGCCGACCAGTCGGCGGGCCCGCCGTGATGGCCGCGCAGCTGCGCCACATCCTCACCGTGATCGACCGGCCGTCCATCACCGTGCAGATCCTGCCCCTCGAACTGGGCGCGCACGAAGGTGCCGGCGGCTCGTTCGTACTCCTGGAGTTCGACAAGGGCCGAGCCATCGTCCACTTGGAGCACGCGGCGGGCAGCATGTTCCAAGACGAGCCCGATGACGTCGCGCCGTTCATCGAGATCCGTGRGGCGCTGGCCACCCATGCGCTCAGCCCCGCCGACTCGGCGGACTTCCTCGCCACGGCCGCCAGAGAACACGAGAAGGATGCGAGGCAGCTTTGATCACGCCGAATCCCCAGCCGGAGCGTCTGACCTGGGTGAAGTCGACATACAGCAAAGACGGATCTGCCTGCGTCGAAGTAGCTACGCTCCCCGACGGCGGTCGGGCCGTCCGCGACAGCAAGGACCCCGAAGGCCCCGTACTGCGCTTCACCGCCAGCGAGTGGAGCGCCTTCATCGCGGGCGCCCGGGACGGCGAGTTCGCCGGCTGACACCTCTGCGCGAGTGTGATCGCTTCTCCCGTGTGAAGTCCCACCGCGTGGGACGGCGGCCCCTGGCCAGCGGCGGACCAGCAATGCGGCCCGGACGGCGGCAGCCACCTTCATGATCATGTGCTGTCGCCTGCGACCTCTCAGCCAAGTGTGGGTAACGCCCAAGACGTCGCTGGTCGCGTGGCCCCGGGCGGCGAGGGCGCTGTGCGGGGCCATAGTGAGAATCGCGGTGACGAGCCCGCGCTTCGCGTCGCACATGTCCAGGCCGGGCAGGTCAGAGACGGCGGCTCCGTCAACGGCGAGGAACGCGGCGGCGGCCCGGCGAGTCGGACGCGGACGCCGAGGTTGCCGGTAGCGACAGTGCTTAGAGAAGGCGTCCGGCCACTATGGCGAGGTCGGGCGTGGCGGCGGGCGCGTTCGCCGACGAGTCGGGACGGTTGCTCACGGTGTTCCTCCGGGTCGGCGGCGCATTGGTGTCGACCGTAGGAACCGGCGGCGCAGCAGGGCTAGGAGTTTTCACGAGTTTGCAGGAATCTCCGGGCCGTCTCGATCAGGTCCCGGGCAGCGGCACCGTAGACCGCCAGGCCACGCAACGCGTTGAAGATCCGCACGAAGTAGGCAATCTGGTCGGGCTGGCGGGTCCGGAACCCGCCCGACCACATCTCGCTGCGCACGAGCTGATCGTCGAAGATGTAGAAGCCCTCGCCCGGCCGGATGACGCGTCTACTCAGCGGGGGGATGATCCCGAACGACACGGTCGGCAGCCCGACCACGCGCAGGAGGAAGTCGAGCTGCTCGTGCATCACCGCGTCCCCGCCAAAGCCGTGCTCCAACGCCCCGGCCTCGATCACAAAGCTGTAGGTGTTCGTCCCGGTCGGCTCCGTTACCAGGTGCTGGCGGGAAAGCCGGGCATCAGCCGCGGCTTCCACCTCGTCGAGGGGAAGGCCATGGACCCGGGCGCTGGTGGTCAGAGCGGCCACCACGTACGCGCGGGTCTGGAGGATRCCAGGCACGACGTTCGACTCATAGGCGCGCAGCAGCCTCGTGCTCTCGTACAGCGGTGTGCTGCGCGCCTGGACATGCACCATCCCGGCGCGCAGCTCGCGTCGATGCTCGGCCCACATCTGCTCGACCTCACGACACGCGGCGATCAGCTCAGGGATCTGACGCGCGACACCGCAGGCGATGCACCACGCCCGGATGTCATCTTCCGAAGGATTCTGCTGGCCGTGCTCGATCCTGGAAATTTTGGTGTTGTGCAGGCCGGTGAGCGCGGCCAGAGCCTGCCCGGTCAGGCCCGCGTCCCTACGCAGATCCCGGAGCCGGACAGCGAAAGCCCGCCGGGCAGCAACCGCCTGATCCGCCAACGCAATGACCGCCGAGCCGACCGCTAGCRCAGCTGGAAGACCCGGTGCGGGGTCGACACCGTCCAGACCGCGTCGAACGCGCCGCGGCACAGGCCGACCACGTCGGCATCGCGGTAAAGCTGCTGCTCGGCCCGACGATCAGCGCCGTCAAGCACGTTGAAGATGACCAGGTCGTCGTCCAAGACGAAGAAGTCGTTGCCCGGCAACAGCACGGTGGACACCAGCCGCCGGGGAACCCAGCGGATGTCCTCCCCGGCCTCCACCGCGTGCGCACTGTAGTCGAAGGCGAACCTCTGATACTCCGAGAGTGGCTCGGACACGACCTTCACCCGCCGAAGCCGGATCCCTGCCGCGACCCGCGCGGCGACCTTGTCACGTGAGGCCCCTGCCGCCCGTGCCACCGCCTCGGAGTCGCCCGCCCGCCACGCCGCGAACAACTCCTGGTCCACCGCATAGTTGTCCCGCAGCTCCACCTTGCAGACGCTGCGGGCGCCGTCGATCAGCTCACCCCGCCGCTGCGCCGAGATCAGTTCCATACCGCTCCTTGACGTACCGGCGCACGAACAGATCCACCAGCGGCTCGCCGATCTCCACGAACGTCTCATCGTCCGCCAGCGCACGCAGCTGCTCCGCCACCGCGGCCCCTCGACGCTTGCCCTGCACGATCCAGCTGGACCGATCAGTCTCGTAGAAGGCCGGACAGTCGTCGGTGTCCACCGAACCAGGATCCTTGCAGTAGAAGACGGCCCGCAGCTCATCGCCGGCATCAGACGATTGCATCAGTTTGCACCTCCACCGTTAGCCGATCATAACCCGCCCTGTCGCTCTGCCTGCTCGGGAATCGGCGTTCACGCCGCCGACGGCAACGCCGAACACCAGTCCGAGGGGGTAGCTGGCCTCGGCCATCGCCTGCCACAACCAGTCGCCCGCTCCCGGCCGATCCCTCGCCGCGGGAGTACACAGGCGTCCTCACCCCGCCTCAGATCGCCGAGACCACCTCCGCCCTGGGCCGCCCTCGGCGAGCCCATCGGCTGACCGGTCACCAGTCGGCGCTTGCGAGGGTCCATTCCCGGCGCCCAGTTCCGCACGACCACCCGAGCCCGGTGCTGGACGGAAAGGGCCAYACGCCACGTCGGGCAGCACGGGCCAGCTACCTCCAGGAGGCCGCGTCTGACCTGGTTCGGCGCCAACGAACCGGTTTATGGTGTTGTGGGTCGGCGTGAGCTCAGCTCCGGCGAACGGCTGGAACTGGCGTTCGCCGTGGAGGTCTGGAGGYGCCCAGATGAGTCAGGCTGCCGGTGGAACTGCCCCTCGGCTGGTTCAYATCACCGATCACAGGTCCGGGTACGCCGGCATGTCCGCACGCGAGGCGCTGATGATCGTCGCACCGCACTTCCTCGCCGGCCAAACGTTCTCGTCCACGATCCGTGAGCAGTACAAGGACCGGGCCGGGCTCGAAGTCACGCTGTATGGCCTGGCACAGACCCGAGAGATCCTCGTGCTCGGCCAAAACCGGCTCGCCGACCAGATGCGAGACGTCCTGCGCGACGACCAGATACCAGGCTGGCGCCTGCACGAACTTCCCGCCAAGCAAACGCCGGTCCAGGCGCTGTACGCGCTACTGTCCCCCAGGCCAGCCCTCCTCCTGAAGACGAGGCCCTTCGTGTCCGCGGAGGAGATCGCCGCCGTTGCCGACGAAACCCTTCTGGAGATCCGGGGACTCGGCGTGGGCTACCTCGCCGAGATCCGCTCCGCCCTGGCTGACCCCTCGCTGCGGGAGTACTCCGGCATCCTCACCACGCCCTGGCCCTACCCGTCCGACGACGAGCCCGATCACGGCGTGGACGACTTCGCAACCCGGCTACGGCCCGAACACCGGCTTCGCTACCGCGACTTCCTGCGCGGACTGGCCGCCACCGACCTCCCAGCAGCATCATTGGACAAGATCCTGGACTCGATCGGCGCCGAACCCGTACCCCCCGCGGACCCGGTCGTCGAGGACATCCTTCAGATCGCCAACGCCACCGACCTCCTGACCTACTACACCGACACCCACGAACCCGCCGCCCTCGACGCGTCCGACGCCCCAGTGCGTCCCCCCTTCCTCAGGAGCTGATCGGCCCCGGCGCGGYCAAGCGGGGGAACCGGCACCTTGGAGCACGTGTGGCAGACCCGAGGGCGCGCGGCCGAGACCGTTGATCGCGGAAGGCTCAGCGCCGAGCCGGGAGAGCGGAGGCGAGATCGGGGATGCCCGCGACCAGGAGGCGGTGCATCGCCGAGCCGGGAAGCCGGTTCAGCGGCTGCATCGGGTCGGTGAAGTACATGGCGTCGTCGAACACGGGCTGGCCGTTGGGGCGGCGGGCGAATTGGACGCGGCCGTAGTCGATGCCATCGTCGGCGTCGTAGCTCATCCAGCTGATCGTCTCGACCTCGCCCGGCTGCAAGGGGGCGGTGTGCAGGGGCCGGGCCTGGATCATGTCCCCGTCGTCGTACCAGACCTGGGCGACCGCGAAGACCCACCGGTGGGTGGCGTTGGCCTGGGCCTTCGCGGCGGCGCGGATCTCGAACTCCAAGCCCGTCGCCCAGCTGATCAGGTAATCGTAGTCGCTGAGGATCAGCGTCCGCTCGCCGTGCAGCCCGACGATGGCCGGATAGTCACCGGCGCGGACCGCCCGCTGCACACGGGCGGTGATGTCCTCGACCAGGAGTGCGGTTTCGCTGTTCATAGCCCAGCCCTTCCTTCCAGATTCCTTCGGCGAGCCCGACGGCTCGCCGGCGCGGCCGGAGTTGGCCTTTCACTTCTGATACGGCGAGGGAGCCGGCTCAACCGTCCGCAGCCGGCGCAGAAACTTCCCCGGCCTTGGGGGGCGGGGACGATGCGTCGCCGGCTTCTGTGCCCTCATCCAGATACGGCGACCGCGATAGCCGGACCATCCGCCACCGCCCCAGAGCGTCCGGCCCGGACCCGCATCATCGGGATCACGGGCCGCAGGAACGCGACGCGGACTGCCTCGCGCAGGCTGAGCGGCGCGCTGCCATGGCTGATGTCGGCCCGCTACCTTTGAGCGGCGCACGGGCCGGCCCGACCGTCCGCAGCGATACAGGAATTCGTCCGACCGGCGGCTTAGCCACGCGAGCCAGCGATGTTTCGCGCCTTCATCCCTGATACGGCGGGTGTGACGGCCGAACCGTCCGCCGCCGGCACGTCAGCCGGGCCGAGCTCGTCCAGGCACGCCCGCCGGGTCGCGGCGCCAATGTCGATGTCGATGTCGCGGCCACCGTCGTCTCTCCGACCCGGCGCAACAGACCCGCCCGGTTCGACGCCACCAGGCAGCAACGCAGAGAGCCATCGTGCCGTCGAACTCCGGCTCGGCCATCAGACAGTGCGCAAGCGCGGGCATGGAAAAGCCGCCCAGGGCGGCGACACGTTGCGGAGCCAGGACTTGAACCCGCGGCGCCCGGCGGATAGGTCAGGTGGGGTGCGTCTGGTCGGTGTGGCGCAGCGATCGAACGTGCTCGATCAGCTGCGGGCCGCCGGGGTGGGCCATGGTGCGTAGCGCCTCGTCCAGTTCGCCGATGTGGCTTTCGACGATGGTCGACGCGATCGGGATCGAACCGATGGCTGCGTGCGCGAGCGTGATGGCCTCGTCTGGCTCGCCTGCGACGGCGTAGGCGACGGCCAGGCGCGTGGTGTACTCCAGCCGGTCTCGGGGCAGGTCAGGACCGACCAGGTCAACCGAGTCTTGAAGGTACGGAATCGCCTCTTGGGCCCGGCCCGTCGACAGCAGCGCGTTGCCGGCGGCGGAGGCGATCGTGGCGTGGCCGACCCAGTAGATGTAGCCCGGGTCCTCGTCGGGCTGAGCCTTCTCGATGTCGGCGCGCGCCATGTCGGCGGCGCTCATCGCGGCGCTGTGATCTCCTGTGAGGCCGTAGGCGCGAGCGAGGCCGGCATGGATCGCGGCGCGTTCCGTGGCGGTCAGCCGGCCGCGGGCGCCGGCCTTCGCGGATCGCAAGAGATCGATGGCGCTTGCGGGATCGCCGAGGGACCGAGCCTGGTGGGCCATGCAGCGCAGGATGTTGGCGCCAATACCCGCGGCGTCGCCCTCGTGGGCGGAACGCAGGGCGATGAGGTAGTACCGCTGCGCAGCGCCGTGATCGCCCGCGTCGTAGCTGGTCCATCCCGCGAGCCGAGCAAGCTCCGCGGCGAGACCGTGCAGCTGCTGACCGTCGGCCTCGCAGTACCGGGAGTCTCGCAGAAGGCGGATGACGAGGCGGAGCTGCTCAGTGACCAGGCCGCGTACCGCCTGGCCGCCGAGGGTGTTGTCAAGACGACGCAACGTGTCGACCCCGGCGTTGAGTGGG